>JAZNMF010000118.1:0-6821 GCA_045579545.1 Acetatifactor sp.
GCTTTGTCGCTTTATAAGAAAGATCTTGTCACACAAAAGTGTGAAAGGCTTTCCTATAAAGCAAAAACGCTCCGTGATGATCGCACTGCGGCGGCAGGCAATCTTTGATTGCCGGTAGTTGTCTGCTTCGCAGACCCGCCGCAGGCGGGGAATTTCGCGAAGCAAAATTCTTTTTTAGCACCGACAAAAGAGCCGGATGTTCTCAGAAAGGAAATGGTATGGTAGAAGTAGATATTAAAATTGAAGCAAGGGATTTGTATGATTATCTTTTGACTCATCATTATAACAGTTCTTCCGGGCTTTTAGGAAGTTGTGTGGGAGCGTTGGCAGTGATCGTTGGAGCAGTGCAGCCTCAATGGCTGCTTTTGATTCTAGGCGTTATCCTTTTGTTTTATCTTCCCTGGACACTGTTTTTAAGAAGTAAGAAGCAGGCACTGAATCCTGTGTTTCAGAAGCCGTTACACTACAGACTGGATGGTGACGGAATCACCGTTTCTCAGGGGGAGGAAGCACAGCTGCTTGCCTGGGAAGATATGGTGAAGGCTGTCTCCACCGGCAAAAGTATCATTGTATATACTTCACGAACCAGTGCCATCATTTTTCCCAAGAGAGAGCTGGGGGAGCAGAAAGGTGCAGTGATCGAAGTGATATCGACTCACATGCCGCCGGCCAAAGTGAAGATAAAAGAGTGACAAGAGGTAGAAAATGGCGATCAAGGTAATAGAGAGTTTTTCTCCGCAGGACACTTTTTCTGTGGGAGAACAGATAGGAAAAGAGGCAAAGCCCGGTCAAGTGTACACGCTGATCGGTGATCTTGGCGTGGGAAAAACAGTATTTACGCAGGGTGTGGCGGCCGGTCTTGGAATTACGGAGCCGGTAAACAGTCCCACCTTTACCATTGTGCAGATTTATGAAGAAGGACGGCTTCCTTTTTACCACTTTGATGTTTACAGGATCGGTGATGTGGAAGAGATGGAAGAGATCGGGTACGAGGACTGCTTTTACGGTGATGGCATCTGTCTGATTGAGTGGGCGAATCTGATAGAGGAGATACTGCCGGAGCAGTATGTGCAGATCACCATCGAGAAAGATTTGGAAAAGGGCTTTGACTATCGGCTGATCACAGTGGAGGATAAATAGATGAAAATATTGGCTTTGGACAGTTCCGGATTGGTGGCAAGTGTAGCAGTGGTAGAGGATGATGTGCTGCTGGCAGAATATACAGTGGACTATAAGAAGACGCATTCTCAGACATTGCTTCCTATGCTGGATGAGATCCGCAATATGATCGATCTGGATCTGGGTACGATAGATGCCATTGCCATCGCAGCAGGCCCGGGTTCTTTTACGGGACTTCGTATCGGTGCTGCAACGGCTAAGGGATTGGGTCTTGCGCTGAAGAAGCCTCTGGTGGAAGTTCCTACTCTGGAAGGACTTGCCTATCAGCTTTGCGGGACGGACAGACTGGTGTGTCCGCTCATGGATGCCAGAAGGAATCAGGTATATTCCGGGATTTACAGCTTCCGGTCTGAGGGGCAGCAGTGGCAGATGGATGTGGTAAAAGAGCAGTGCGCTGTTGACATCTCTGTTATGATCAATGCGTGCAATGAACTGGGCCGGGAAGTGATCTTTTTGGGAGACGGCGTGCCTGTTTTTGCCGGAAAACTGGCAGAGGGAATGAAAGTACCTTACAGTTTTGCACCGGCGCACTGTAATCGACAGTCGGCGGCAAGTGTGGCATCCCTCGGAATGGTATATTATCGGCAGGGTCGCGTGGTCACGGCAGCAGAACATCAGCCGGAGTATTTGCGCATGAGTCAGGCCGAAAGAGAACGCGCCGAAGCAACAGGTGGTATCAATGGATAAAGAGTTGATTATACGTCCTATGGAACAGAGTGACGTGGAAACAGTCAGCAGAATTGAGGCGGAGTGCTTTAGTATGCCCTGGTCTGCGGCTGCATATGAAAATGCTCTTAAGGATGACAAATATTTATATCTTGTGGCACAGCTGGATGACCGGGTTGTAGGAATGTGCGGTGTCATGCACCTTTTGGGTGAAGGAGACATCAACAATGTGGCAGTCACGGCCTCCGAGAGGGGACAGGGAATTGCTTTTAACATGCTGACAGAGCTGCTCAGGTGCGGCGAAGAACTGGGGATCTCTGATTTTACTCTCGAAGTGCGCGTCGGAAATCAGGCAGCGATACATACTTATGAGAAGCTTGGATTTGTGTCGGAAGGAATCCGCCCCGGGTTTTATGAGATGCCCAGAGAGGACGCAATGATCATGTGGCGCAGGAAAAGATGACGGAAATACTTACCACTGAAATTTGACAAAATTTTCGTTATAATCTGAATGTAACGAATAAAATAAGGTGTTTGATCGTAGGAGGATTATAATGCGTCAATATCAGAAGGAAGAAGAAAATAGATTGTTGAAAGCAGTATGTAATTGCTGTGGAAGAGAATTACAGGTAGAAAATGGATATCTGAAGGAAGAATGCTTCCACGCAAGTCATGCATTCGGTTATTTCAGCAAGAAAGACGGTATCAGATATCGGTTTGACCTGTGTGAGACCTGTTTTGAAAAGTGGACAGGCAGTTTTATGGTACCCGTGGAAGAGGAAGAAGTCCGGGAATTATTGTAAGCTTTCGGCTGTATAGAGAAAGAGGCCGCGATTTATAAATGAGAAGTGAGGAAGATTATGCTGGATGTATGTTTGCTCGGCACAGGCGGTATGATGCCGTTGCCCTATCGGTGGCTCACGTCGCTTATGATGAGATATAACGGAAAAAGTATTCTGATCGATTGTGGAGAAGGAACACAGATCGCCCTGAAAGAGAAAGGCTGGAGTCCCAATCCCATCGATATTATCTGCTTTACCCATTTTCACGCAGACCATATCAGCGGTCTGCCGGGCATGCTTTTGACTATGGGCAATGCAGAGAGGAAAGAACCGCTGGTACTGATAGGCCCCAAAGGACTTAACAGAGTGGTGGGGGCTCTTCGGGTGATCGCTCCGGAACTTCCGTTTGAAATTCAGTGTGTTGAGATCACAGAGAATTTTCAAAGCTTTGCGTTTGAAGGCTTTCGGTTGGAGGCTTTCCGGGTCAATCACAATGTGCTGTGTTACGGTTACAGTATGGTGGTTGAGCGCGCCGGTAAGTTCCAGCTGGAAAAGGTGTTGGAGATGGGAATCCCCAAACAGTATTGGAGTAAACTTCAAAGGGGTGATGTCATCATAGACGGTGACAGGACTTACACACCGGATATGGTGCTGGGAGAACCGCGAAAAGGGTTGAAAGTGACTTATTGTACAGATACCCGTCCCACGGAAGGAATCGAGAAGCAGGCTGTGGGTTCGGATCTTTTGATTTTGGAGGGTATGTACGGAGAGCCCGATAAACTGGTGAAAGCAAAAGAAAATAAGCATATGACTATGTATGAGGCGGCAAGGATTGCGGCAGCTGCAGATGTGGAACAGTTGTGGCTGACGCACTATAGCCCGTCCATGACCCATCCGGAAGAATATATGAAGGATGTAAAAAATATTTTCCCCCGGGCGATTGCTGCAAAAGATGGCAGGACGCTGGAGTTGAATTTTGAAGATGAGGAAAAGAATGATGAATGAGACAAAAGATGTGTTGATCCTTGCGATTGAGAGTTCCTGTGACGAGACAGCAGCATCCGTTGTAAAAAACGGCAGGGAAGTGTTGTCGAATGTGATCTCTTCTCAGATTGCGCTGCACACTCTTTATGGTGGTGTGGTTCCGGAGATCGCTTCCAGAAAGCACATTGAAAAGATCAATCAGGTGATAGAGGAGGCTCTGTCGGAAGCGGGGGTGACGTTACAGGATATTACGGCCATCGCCGTGACTTACGGACCGGGTCTTGTGGGAGCTTTGCTTGTGGGTGTGTCAGCTGCCAAAGCAATCAGTTTTGCCACAGGGATTCCTCTGATCGGTGTCCATCACATAGAAGGACATATCAGTGCTAACTACATTGAAAATAAAGACCTGGAGCCCCCCTTTATCTGTCTGGTGGCGTCCGGCGGTCATTCCCATCTGGTAGTGGTCAAAGATTACGGTGAGTATGAAATTGTGGGCCGAACCAGAGACGATGCGGCGGGAGAAGCGTTTGACAAGGTGGCAAGGGCTATCGGCCTGGGATATCCGGGTGGACCTAAAATTGACAAGTTGGCAAAGGAAGGCAACGCGGACGCCATACATTTCCCCAGAGCCAAAGTGTCAGAGAATGAATACGACTTCAGTTTCAGCGGCCTCAAATCGGCAGTGCTTAATTATCTCAATGGATGTCAGATGAAAGGCGAGGAGGTATGCAAAGCCGATGTAGCTGCCTCTTTCCAGAAGGCAGTGATCGAAGTGCTGGTGGAGCACTCCCTCCATGCCGTAAAAGAATTCGGTTACAATAAATTTGCCATTGCAGGCGGTGTTGCTTCCAATTCTTCTTTGCGTGCAGCATTTGAAGAAGCCTGTGACAGAAGGGGAGTGACTTTTTACCATCCGTCACCTGTTCTTTGTACAGACAACGCGGCGATGATCGGGACTGCCGGCTATTATGAGTATGTCAAAGGCGTGAGAAGTGGTTTCAATCTGAATGCCGTACCGAATTTAAAGTTGGGAGAGAAATAGTAGGAAATAGATAGACAGGAGGAAAGGATATGGTCGATCAGGTTACTACGATAGCAATCCTGTTGGCAGCAGGCCGCGGGAAGCGGATGAACAGTAATACGGCAAAACAATATTTGCTTCTCCGGGATAAACCTGTCCTTTATTATTCTCTCAAAGCATTTCAGGAAAGTCGGATTGACCATATTATTCTGGTGACAGGTGCCGGCGAGTGCGACTATGTGCGCAGGGAGATTGTGGAACAATACGGTTTTACTAAGGTTAGCTGCATTGTTGAGGGTGGAAAGGAGCGGTATCATTCTGTCTACAATGGTCTGCGGGCTGCGGCAGAGTATGCGGAGAAAGAGACCTATGCTTTTATTCATGATGGAGCCAGGCCTTTTATAACAGACGACATCATAGAGAAAGCATATGCGTGTGTGACAAAAGAGCATGCCTGTGTAGTTGGGATGCCTGTAAAGGATACGGTCAAGATTGCAGATGAAGAAGGATATGCGGCGAATACGCCGAAGAGAAGTCTTGTGTGGATGATGCAGACACCTCAGGTGTTTGAACTTTCTTTGATTACCGCAGCGTATTCGGAATTGATCAAAAGAGAGGAAGAGTTGGCAAACGAAGGCGTGCAGGTGACAGACGATGCCTGTGTGGTAGAACTGTTTTCTGACCACAGGGTAAAACTGGTGGAAGGTTCTTATGAAAACATCAAGATCACCACGCCGGAAGATCTTGTTGTAGCAGAGCGTTTTTTGGAGAAGTAAACCTTGAAAAAAACGTGTAAGGTGTTTGTTTTTAAAATATGCTTCTTTTTTTGAAAAAAAGTAAAAAAAGATGTTGACAGTCGAAAGCTTTTTTGTTAATATAAATCTTGCGCTGAGCAAAAACGGGAACAAACAGTACAGTGCTTGTTTGGAGAGATATCGAAGTGGTCATAACGAGGCGGTCTTGAAAACCGTTTGTCCGAAAGGGCGCGTGGGTTCGAATCCCACTCTCTCCGTTGGGAGTGAATGAGATTCATCCCGGTAATCATATATGGTTGATAAGTCAGCTAGTTTGGAGAAGTACCCAAGAGGCTGAAGGGACACCCCTGGAAAGGGTGCAGGTCGTTAATAGCGGCGCGAGGGTTCAAATCCCTCCTTCTCCGTTTCGGTAATTCACCAAAGATTACCGAATTGTACCTTGACAAATAAACAGTAATGCAACCCTGAAAAATTCCAAGAAAGCTCAAACGAGCGAACTCTGGAAGAATTCAGAGAGATGCGAAGAAATCGTATCAAACGAGTGATGAGAAGAGATTCAAGTCACAACCCAAAAACAGTAAGTTCAGGATAGGATTGGAAGATCTTAAATGAACAAAAGCCAGAAGAAACTGGCAGGCAAACTTTTAAACATGAGAGTTTGATCCTGGCTCAGGATGAACGCTGGCGGCGTGCCTAACACATGCAAGTCGAACGGACTTGACTTGAAACCTAGTGATAGTCAAGTTAGTGGCGGACGGGTGAGTAACGCGTGGGTAACCTGCCCTATACCGGGGGATAACACTTAGAAATAGGTGCTAATACCGCATAAGCGCACGGAGTCGCATGACTTTGTGTGAAAAACTCCGGTGGTATAGGATGGACCCGCGTCTGATTAGATAGTTGGTGGGGTAACGGCCCACCAAGTCGACGATCAGTAGCCGGCCTGAGAGGGTGACCGGCCACATTGGGACTGAGACACGGCCCAAACTCCTACGGGAGGCAGCAGTGGGGAATATTGCACAATGGGCGAAAGCCTGATGCAGCGACGCCGCGTGAGCGATGAAGTATTTCGGTATGTAAAGCTCTATCAGCAGGGAAGAAAATGACGGTACCTGACTAAGAAGCTCCGGCTAAATACGTGCCAGCAGCCGCGGTAATACGTATGGAGCAAGCGTTATCCGGATTTACTGGGTGTAAAGGGAGCGTAGACGGTTTGGCAAGTCTGAAGTGAAAGCCCGGGGCTCAACCTCGGGACTGCTTTGGAAACTGTCGAACTAGAGTGCAGGAGAGGTAAGTGGAATTCCTAGTGTAGCGGTGAAATGCGTAGATATTAGGAGGAACACCAGTGGCGAAGGCGGCTTACTGGACTGTAACTGACGTTGAGGCTCGAAAGCGTGGGGAGCAAACAGGATTAGATACCCTGGTAGTCCACGC
>JAZNMF010000119.1:0-35081 GCA_045579545.1 Acetatifactor sp.
CTGGTTTACAAAATGTAAGTTCTCGTTTTACAAATGGGAGTCTCGGACTACAATTTACCTTTTTTGCTCATATTTTCACCTCTTATGTTCAATATAATAAACCAATCGATTTGTTTTGTCAATTTAATTAAACATAATTCAAAAATTCAGGCTCAGGATTCAGCATTCAGATTCCACGAATCGATTATATATTATGTCCGTTTTCTTCCTGCACAGCCTCTGACCACGGCATCAGATCATCCAGCAGTTCCGGATAGTTTCGCCAGTCAGTGTCCGGCATATACAAAAGCAGATATTCCAGATACGCATAAACATTGAGCCCATTTTCCTTTGCGGTCTCAATGATGCTATATACGGCAGCGGATGCTCCTTTCGGAGCATCTGCAAAAAGCCAGTTCCTGCGTCCTACGGTAAGTGGACGGATGGCATTCTCAGCTAAGTACTTTGCGCATAATTGTTCGTTTTTGTTCAAAGTTTTCCGTCCACCCAACCAAATATCAAAATGCAGGGAAAGAGAAAACCGTGGTTCCGAAAAACCACGGGGATAATAATTAAACATAAGCGATGTCATTGCCTTGACCATCTGTAATCAGACCGCTATATTTACCATTACCTTCAGGTACCATAAAGAAATTATACTGCTTCATATTTGTCTTATCAAATTCTCCAACGATACTAGGAATGCAGTATTCAGACTGTGCACCAAAAGCAACGAGTAATATAAGGAATCTGCTTATATAATTCCATGACTCGCCCGCATCATCGTCGTTAAATACAGCATATACGACATAGTCCAGTAAAGGTTCGCCAGTTTTGTCGGGGTCAACGAGTGGGTCTGCACCGTGCTCCAAAAGTCGCTGGGCAATCAACAATCGCTGTTCATTTTCTCTCTCCGTCTCGCCGTCGTTATACTGCAAGTTCCAAAGTGTTGATTCGTCACCATTAAATAACTGATTTGGGTCGGCACCGTATTTAAGCAGAAGTTCAACCATCGGAAGATTTGCCCACATTGCTGCCCATTCCAGCAATGTGCTTTTACAATTATATTTTTGTGCAACAAACTCTTGATTAACATCAATCTGCTTTATTATGTTCTCTGCCTTGTCAGCATCGAACACCTTGTTTTCAATCATTGTTTCAAGTTCATATATCATTTTGTACCCTCCTCAATAGCACGGAGTAATATCGGCATTTTTGCAAGAGCAGTATACCTCTCTGCGGGGTTATTGTATTTTTGCAAGGTTTCCAGAGTGTTGAGCAACTCGAATAATTCAATTCTATGCACGTTGTTTGGAAGAGAATTTTCTTCCTCTGCATTCTTAATCCATCATCCCCGCATAGAACATGTCATATGCCCCGATCTCATACAGAGCATCTTCCAGCTCATCTATCAGGCATTCAAAGATTTCCGGCGTCGTATCCATACTCCCGTGTCCCAGCACATAACAGGTATCATGATACGTAAAATACAGACAAGCATTCTTCACATGCCAGCACGGCCTTTCTTTGCTTTTTGCCTTTCTTTTAAACTCCTCCAACACTCTGTTCAATTCACCGCTGTCCGGACAGTCGAGATATGATTTTGCATCCCAATACTGCGGTGCCAGGTATCCGATTCTTTTGTTCCGTTCCGGAATGTTCTTTTCAGATTGCATAAGTTGCGACCTCCCACAAACTCGCCTTATCGTATATATGAAGTGTCGTACCATCATGATCCCTCGACAGTCCAAAGTAATAATCACGGTGGTTGCGAAGCTTCTTAAGATCAAACCACTTGTCAGAATCATACTCCTGATACACCTTAATCCGCTCCTCGTTTTTGTCGGTTATCCCGCCGTAAGCAGCCAGCACCATCCACACGTGAACCCATTGATCATAGCGCCATCTTTCTTCTTGCTCAACGTTTCCAAACCAAATATCAAAATCCACAGTTTCAAAGACAGGCTCGAACTCAACAACCAGCGTCGGATCTCCGCCGTGCTCCAAAATCAGCGCTATTGTATCTGCTGCAAGATACTCATGGTCCACAAATAGCAGTTCCTCCATTACATTATACGGTCCGTCCTGCGCTCTGAAAATCCCATTGGGATCCAATCCGTACCCAAGCAAAAATTTTACCACATCATAAATGTGAGTACTGTGCAGTCCCGGAATAACACGAAGCGGAAACGCCACGTCCCACTCATTTTCTGCCAAATCCGTGTGTGTTTCCCTCCAATCGCTGAATTCAAACGCGCACATTGACGCGTACCGGATACCAACCTTGGTGATGCTTTCCGGCCCTATCGCCTCTTGGCAGATCAGCTGCCTTGCTTCCTCATACTTTGGCGGGATCGCCAGAAGTAAATCAAGCAATGCCTGCTCTAGTGCATTTATCGTTAACTCAACCATATCCTTTCTCCATTATTCATTCCATTCGCTTTCCTTCATATCCCCATTAAATAGCGGGAGGAGGACTTGAACCTCCAGCCTTCAGGTTATGAGCCTGACGAGCTTCCAATTGCTCTATCCCGCGTCATCCAGACCCCAGATGCTTTTTTAAACCACAGCCATTTCCGGCCGTAGTAGCCAAATTACATAGCAATCAACGCGCTTGTATATTGTCATCTCTATTCGCTGTTAGCATCTGATCATTCCCCTTCCAGATACCGCCATATTTCTATGGTCTCAACCTCTTAGTTCCATTCGTGAGATGGCTTGTTCCATGTCCGAAACATGGCGCCGGACTACCGGCCAATCCTAAGCATTCGGAGACAAGTTCTGTTTATGTTGCTGTACGTATCTGTTGGTTTTATCCTTTTCAGCACTCTGCTGAGAGTTTTTTACTCGCTGGCTTTGTAGTTATACAGGGGCTTCATCACATCGATCACGTCCACGGACTCTCTGATCACGTCGATGATATCTTCCAGCTTCTTGTATACCATAGGAGCCTCGTCGAGAGTTTCTTTGGTCACGGAGGTCGTGTAGATGCCCGCCATTGATTCCTTGTATTCTTCCATGCTCAGGGTTTTTCTGGCCTTGGCTCGCGACATCACCCTGCCGGCACCGTGAGGTGCGGAAAAGTTCCATTCCGGATTGCCTTTTCCCACAGCCAGCACACTGCCGTCGCGCATGTTGATTGGGATCAGCACTTTTTCTCCGGAGTGCGCCGCAATGGCTCCTTTTCGCAGAATCATTTCCTCTGTGTCTATGTAATTGTGAACGGTATGAAAAGCATCCGTTCCTGTAATGCCCAGTCTCCCCAGAATGATCTCGGCTATGATCTCGCGGTTTCTCCTTGCAAATCGCTGGCAGATCTCCACATCGTGGAGGTAGTCTTCCAGGTAGGTCCCGTACAGATAGCAGAGGTCCTCCGGTATCGTTGTCTCTCTTTTCTCCCAGGCGATCTCTTCTAACGCCGCCTGGATCTCATTTCTTCGCCCTTGCTCCTTGTAGGTGCGGATGATCTCATCTTTCTGCTGAAAGTAAGTCTCTATCCCTTTGTTCAGGTCAACGGCAAGATGCTGGTAGAACTCAGCCACCTGTTTTCCCAGATTGCGGCTGCCGGTGTGGATGACCAGATATCTGGTTCCGTCCGCCCCCTCATCCACCTCTATGAAATGGTTGCCGCCGCCCAGAGTTCCGAGGCTCTTTTTCAGCCAATTGGCCCTTTTCAGGTCGCGGTAGCAGCGAAGCGCCTCCAGATCAAAATATTCTGCCGGATTGTCCCACACATTCATTCCGCTGGGTATAAAATGCGCCACAACATCCAGCTTCGCAAAGTCAATATCCTCTTTGCCGATATTGACGGTGTACATGCCGCAGCCGATGTCAACGCCAACAATATTGGGCACCGCCTTATCCTTGATGGTCATGGTCGTCCCGATGGTACAGCCTTTGCCGGAGTGTACGTCCGGCATAATGCGGATCCTGGACCCTTCGGTAAACGCATGGTCACACATTCTTCTTATCTGCTCAACGGCCTCTTCCTCCACCACTCTGGCGTAGCATATGGCCGTGTTTACTTTTCCTTTTATTTCAAACTGATCCATTTTTCTGTTTTCCTTCTTTTTTCCGCTCCTGCCCCTCAGGGATGATAAGTATGCCGTAGTCCCTGACAAAAACATCCCAGATAGGACTGATCGATATCATGCGCGAATTCCAGTCGCTGCTCTATACCGGGCCCGCCGGGCCGGCGCAGACATCCCTTCACAAGAAAGTGACCTCTCCCATTTCCCTGAAATGAGAGAATCTCCTCCCAATCACTGTCCGCCAATACGGCTTCTCCGTCGAGATCTTCGTATGCCGCATGCAATCTCTCCACAAAATACTTCCAGCCCCAAGGAGTAATGTCCGCATTTGCAGATGCACAAAAGCCGTCGCTCTCAACGGCAATGTTAAGATGCATACCCGCATCAGCTTCATCTCCTCCTTCCGGGATCAGACTCAGCTTAAAAGAACCCGCGTCAATAACATATTCCATTTTTCCTCCGATTATTATGCCACAACCTTCTTGTAGCGTTCTGAATTTACCACTTCCAGCATGAACGTGTAGGGGTCTGTTGCGTCAGTCATGACCTGGCGGAACAGGCGGGCATTGCAGCCGCTCACAAGGGTGACGCCCTGTTCGTTCTTGCTGACAGGCATCTGCAGTCTTCTGCTGGCGACGTTCCAGAAAACCAGCTTGGGCAGTTCATACCCGGCTTCCCTGAAGATCTTCTTGGCATACTCAAAGTTTGTCAGGCTGCTGTCCTCCGTACAGGCATTAAATTCCATATCGGAGATGATAATGATCCTTTTGGGCATTTCCCTCTTGGGCACGCGGTTCTCCACCGCCGCCTTCAGGATCAGTTCAAACACCGCCTGGATATTGGTGCTTGCCACCTCGTTGAAGGAGCAGATGTATTGCAGCTTCTCCAGAAGAGTTTTTCCCTTTATCTCCACCAGCTGCGGCCGCTCGGAGAAGGTGATGAAATGGTTGGCAAAGTTTCCCTTATTCCGCTCCGCAAAGTAGAGGCCGAGAGACTGTGCCACCGTTGCCGGCTTGGGTTCGCCCCAACCGTACATGGATCCGGAGCCGTCGATCACGGCAAGACAGTTCTCCTTTCCCGCGAAATCCTCCATAGCCTTCCAGGTGGTATCCAGTACCAAAGCCTCCTGCTCCGGCACGTTTCTCACATAGAAAGGGCTGATAATCTCGTAGGGCATCAAAGTTCCTGTGTGCATGCTCGCTTCCCGGGCATTGACTCTGTTCAGAAACGCTGTATAGCGCTCCCGGTCATGAGTCATAAAGGCATTCCGGTACTTGAGCATCGCCTTGCTCGGCTGCTTTGCGTAGTCAAAGGTATAATCCACCTCGCGCAGATGATTTTCGATGATATCGATCTCTTTTCTGAGCGCCGACAAGGTCTTTCTGTATTCTCTTTCCGACATTCCCAGTGCTTTTGCCAGCTTTCTTCCAAGGCGTACCTTCTCCGCACAGCTGGTATTGACCGAAGGCAGCCATTTGGCCAGCAGCGATATCTCTCGCTTTCCGGCCAGCAGAGCGTCCACGTCCTGCTTCAGCTGTTCTCTGATCACTTCAATCACTGCCTTTTCGCAGGGCGTATCCATTAGGATCAGCAGATCGTCATAACGGCCGTATTCTGCGATCAGAGAAAGGTTCTTTTTCACGGAATCCCCATGGTGGTCGCACAGGAACTTCAGGACGGTTCTGAACACTCTTCGCTCGCCAAGACCTTCCCTCACGTCCCTTGCATAGAAAAGGATCTTCATGGCGACATCCGCATTTTCGGCATATGCCCTGACGAATCTCCTGATAATCTCACTCTCGTCAGCATTTCTGAGAGCCCCTACCGTGGCAAACAGATCCAGACAGTGATCCATGGTGGAAGAATAGGTTACCGCCCCGTTTTCTGTGTATGTATGATTCAATAATTTTTTCAGTTTCTCTAACATTGTCTGATTCCTCCTTTGCAAAACGAGATACTTTTTCGGATCTGGCCTTAGCAGAATTAGCATGAGTCTGTGTCATGTGGGGAGTACCCCTATACGAAATCTGTGTTTGCTGTCTGTATCTCTTGATCCCATTTTACAACGGAAAAATCCTTCATTCACGGAAAAAAAGTTGCGAACTACCACTCTATCACAGAAAGTTGTCTGGAGAGCCTGTCTGCAAGCTCTCTCTTTATCCCTTCCGGTGCCAGCACTTTTACATAGCTTCCGAAGGACAGAATCTGTATCAGAACATCCGTCTCATCTTCCTTGGAATATTCCATTTCCACATAGTATAAGGCCGGACCTGTGCGCTCCACTCTTTTTTCAAAATGGGCAAATTTCATCATTGCCCTTTCCAGCGCATTCCGCTCATCCGTCAGTTCAAACACCAGCGTCTCCATGGGTCTGGCCGGCACTGCCGGCCCGTTGACAACGACCTCCTCCAGGAGCTCACAGTTGATGATCCTCCCCAGATTCACTGTATGAAAATCGCCCCTCTCAAAAGATAAGAACCTGAATTTATCCTCCTTGTCGGAGTATTCCATTTTAATGGGGCCAAAAACACCCTCTCTTTCTCTGCCCTTATTGTTGTAAAAATGAACCTTTATCTTCCGGCATTCCCTGATTGCCCGCATAACTGTCCGGAAGTTCGCAATATATCCGGCATCCTCAAAGGGATCCCCATCCAGATACCGGTCAAAATATACCACATCCTCCGGCAAATACAGCGGTTCCACATCATTTAATTCCACTGCCGGCACATCAAACAACGTAACCCGCGGATCCAGAAGCACCGTCTTAAGCCATCTTTTTTCCAAATCTGTCAATGGCATCGCGGGCTTGTTCACAATAGGCGTACGGTTCATCCCGTCGATCAGCTGCCAGTCCTGCTGCCGGATCGCCGGGATGACCGACAGTACACTTTCCTCAAACGCCATTTCTGACACGACTCTGTTCATTTCCTTTGGTGTCAGCGTCCCATCGATCGCAAGTCCGATGATTTTTGCCACCGCATTGTAGTAGCATCCGTATATCTCATGAAATATCATTCCATCACCTCATATTGCCTGGCCAGCTTTACCATATCAACCTTCAGCTGATTCGTAACTTCTTCATTGCTGCATTTTATCCTCTTGATCCGCCCGAAAAAACTCCGGATCCACGGAACCATCTCATAGGCGTCAAAGACATCCGCCGAAAACCGGTAGGTCTCACCGTCGATCTTACTTACCGTGCCGCACCTTTTCTCCCTGCGAAGCCGCCTGATAATAAAATCTTCCTCCGGACCCACATGGATATCCATCTCAAAATGCTCTGTCTTTTTGCTGTCATTGCAGACGACACCCCACATATGACGTGCAGTCTTTTCAAAATCTTTCACCGCTTCCTCATAGTTCTCAGCCACGTTCTCCAATTTCACACTGCGTATGTAATCAATGCGGTAGGAAAGGATCTTTCCATGGGAAGTACTCTTGCACATCAGATAGCTTCTGCCTCCCTGAGTGCTGACATATATTTTGATCGGGATCACATGCCAATGCTTTTCCGTACCGCTGCGCCTGCTGAAGTTGGTGATATTCACCTGACGCTTTTCGTGGATTGCCTGCAGCAGCAGGTAAATGATCTCGGTATCGTACGCGTTCATAATATAATGATTTTTGAACACAAAATGCCCCGGTTCCGGTTCCATTTTGTCCTCAAGATAACTCCCCACCACGCCCAGGATATTCTCTTCCGTGTAGAAACGGATCGCCTCCCGGTACTGTTCCGGTCTTACCGCGTCATCCACCATACGGTACCGCACTGCCCTTCCTTCTTTCTCCTTGCGGATCAATCCCAGAGTCTCGTATTCCTTCAGCTTTTTGCGAAGGGTAGACTCGTCCAAGCTCATGGGATCGCGAAAGGATGATAAATACTGTCCGTCAATGATCTCCAGCAGTTCCTGATTGGTATAACGCTCCCCTCCCGCCAAAATATCCATCAGGATAAAATGAAGAGTGATATCCTTGTTCGTAAAGCTTTTGGCTTTGAAGGCCCGGTACAGCGGATTGTGCGTGATGCTCCTTCCGTCAAGGGAAATGAACATATTTTTACCGGCCGGAGTCATTCTGAACGAAACCATGTCCCCCAAGTAACTTTGGATCCTGCGGCGCTCATTGTCATAACTGCGGGCACTCTTTTCGTCATATTCCTCTCTGGTCTTAAACCCATAGATAAAAAACTCTTTCATATAACTGCGGATATTATCAAAATTCTTGATCAATTCCGAATAAGCCATCGTCACACCTCTTCCAAAAATCGCAAAACAAATTCTCTATATTCGGCCCCTGTCGGCAGCTCATAATCCACAATCAGTTGGCGCCGCGTCGTAAAAACTGTTTCGTTCCTGAGCGGATTAAATCCCTTTTTTTCCACATCTGCAAAATAAATCCCCATGCCCCGCTTCTGCCATATCGGAAGCTCATCATAATCAATTCCCCTCTGCAAAAGAAGGTCTCTCTTATACTGAATACTTTTTTGCTCCAGTTCCGCCGTGGCAGCGTTCTGACTTTCCCCTTCTTTGCGAAGCGCCCAATAACAGTGAGCATTCAACGAATTCCTGTGGGAATCCTCCTGCCGCCACGCGAAATAATCCGCCACCCGATCCTTGTCCGGCAGCGGGATCACCCGGCAGTCAAACGTCGCTGCCCTCCCCAGCGCAAGGGAAAACGCTGCACTTGCCTCACCCGCAAGGGTTGTGTTTATTTTACGCACCTTTCTCCCAAAAGTGTTATCTTCCGGATGAAACAGTAATGAAATCTCATCGCTTTCCGTATATCCATATATCATTCGAAATCCTGCATTCATCAATGCCTTGACCGTATCTGTCATCATATCCCTGAAGCGCACATCAAATGGCGCCTCAAACTTACACACTTCCTTGGTAAGACGCGTAAAAGAACGCCCGTCCAGCCTGGCAACAAGATACTGATCCGGGGAAATATACTGATCAAGCGACTCTTCATATGTCCTCATTTCTCTGTCCAAATCATCAAACCTCATGCGGCACCTCCTGTCGTTATGCTTCCCATTCTTCTGTCACAAACTCTCCATCGGTTATGTGCACATAATATAACTTATCAAATCCCTCTTCCGGTTCGGGCAGCTCCAGCTTGCCGTGCGTACAGGCCAATGCCTTGTCCGGCACTCTCGCCTTGCCTTCTCTCTGCCGGTTACGCTCCATGCACTCTGCGATTGCAGACTGAAAATAATAGGCCCACACCTGATAGCCGTTCTCTTTGGCCGAAAGAATATACTTTGCCCGTTCCTTCGCTGTGGAATTTGTATTATCAACCACGAAAGATTCTCCTGTTTGGAAACATTCCTGCAATATCATATTCTCTTTATTTCTGGTATGCAAGGTATCAAGATTGATATGTACATAATCGCTAAAATACCGGCGGTAATAGCTAGTTTTACCGCTGGCCTGAATACCTATGAAAATAATCGCCTTTTTGTTTTTCATTGTTTTGAATCACTCCACATACGCATATTTTCCCCAAGGTGGACGGACTTCCCTGTCTGAAAACAACCACAGTACCGGAATATTGTTTGCAGCAGCCTCTTCCGGAAAGCTCGCTTCACCGTCAGTAAAAATCACGATATTGGCCGGTACATTGCCGGTAATGTCACGTCCTACATATTCAAAAATACAATCATAGCTTGTGCCGCCTCCGCCACACGGCTTAATCTGAATCAAATCATCTATATCCGAAAAATATGTCGGATTATACACCCGCATATCAAAGAAACACAATACCCCAACCAAACCTCCGTTAAATTGCGTCAGCGCATTACATATCTCACCATAAACAGCAGTCAAGGTATCATCATCAATCGAGCCGGAAGTATCCACCATAAACAGTACTTCCTTAGGCTTCTCCGCCAACACGTTGAAATCCGGGAGAAAGAAATCAGAATCCTGCTGCCTCCTGTCCGGAGGCGTAAAAGAATAATCGCAAACCTCTTCCTGTATAAAAGTGTCCAAAAGCTTCTTCCAATTCAGCCTGGACGTGTTGACCTTTTGCCAGATTCTCTCCGCAAAATCCTCATCTGTCCCCTCTACGTCATTTCCTTTTACGATACTCCTCAGACTGAAGAGATCATTTGCCGCCATTTTGTCCCAGCTGTCTCCCCTCTCCGTTTTTCCCTCTGCAGACAGGAAGAGTTCCCGGTGTAAATTCCTCATTTCCACAAAAACGTGATTTCCGCCTGTATTATCCTCCTCGCACAAATCCTCCGGATCCTCGTCCGACGGACTTAAGACAATCTCACCGTTTTCTCCCTGATCTGACTTCCTGTCCCACCAGATTTCCGAGTCGATCATATAGCTTCGTCGGATCTCCGGCTTCATCAACGCGGGATCAAACGGGATACAGGCAAGTGCTTCCTGCGCAGTCAACAAGCGCCCCACTTGCGCAGGGTAAAAAGTCTCATGAAAAATCTTCCCGATATGAGGCAGCTTGTCATACTTCCATCCAAGAAGTTCAAGATAGGAATTGGCCACAATATCACAGGCAAGATGAAAGCGGTCCCCGGTATAGTATCTGGGGCGTTCCACATGCCCCAATACAATGTGCATCAGTTGATGCGAGAGAATGAAATCCAGTTCCCTGTGGCCCAGTTTCTGCAGCCAGTCCGGATCAAAGTAAATGCACTTACCATTGGTAGATATCCGTGTCACGTCCTTCGTCGCAACATAAAGCATGTCCCAAAGGGGGTCCGCAAACTCCCTGTTCAACACGTACAATCTGTGTCTGGATTCCTGCAATTGTCTCTTGAGCTTTTGCTTGCGCTGTCCCGTCATTTTTTTGCGTTCTCCATAGCAGTTTTAAAGACCTCATTTTCCCTTACAAAAGCGTTTAGTTCCGGAATACAACAGTAATCACGCATCAGCTTTCCCCTGAATGCCCAAGGCATCCTGCACGCAAAATCTATAGAAATATCAACCAAATGCTTCTTCGGGTGCCTTCTCACATAATCCACCATTTCAGCGCGGAGCACCACATGCAGTTCCGGCGCCTTTGGCAGCGCCATTTCTTCTCCGGCCAAAACCGCTTCTATATCAGGCACCGTACTGAACAGCCCAACCCACGTCTTGAAATTACTTGCCGTATTATGCCCGACACATCCAATGATCATGGAATACATTTCCTCTACATCATCAGATACTGTATTCAATATATTGCTTACCATCTCCCATGAGCGGGGCGTTGCAAATGCCAGATTTGTTCCGGAGGCATCAAATCGCATCAGCGCACCCGGATTGTACTCAAGATAGCTCACCACATATTTATGCACACCACTCTTAACCGCCCAATCATGCCATGACTTGGCATCTCCTTTTATCTCAAAATGGCACAGTCTGTTAGCAAGCGCCTTGGGCATATTGTAAGCAACTGATTTATCCGTCGCCCGATTTCCTGCGGCAATTACAATACAGTTATCAGGAAACTTATGCTCGCCTACCGTTCTGTCCAAAGTGATCTGGTATGCTGCGGACTGCACGGACGGCGGCGCAGCGGAGATTTCATCCAAAAACAGTATGTTCACTGTGTCCTCACTGTCATCCATCTGGAAAATTTTCGGTTTCAGCCACACTGCCAATGTCTTGTCTTCATTTGCCGTTGGGATTCCTCTCAGATCAACAGGATTAAACAGCAGCAAGCGGACATCTGTGATAACTACCTTTTTACCGGTTCTTGCCTCTATTACTCCTGCAATCTCCCTGACGCCCTGGGATTTGCCGACTCCCGGAGGTCCCCACAACATGACAGACGGGAATCTTTTAAAAGGTGTATTCGTTTTGATCAGCGATATGTACGATTTTGAAAGCAACTCTACCATTTGGGCCACATTGATCGCATACAGTCCTGACTCTATTTCACTCATAGGTTTTCCTCTCGTTTGCATTCCTTACCGATTCGGATATTTGAAATCATCATCTTTAGCCACATCAACCTTTACATCTGCATTCATAGCAATAATGCATCCAACCTTCAGATTCTCCAAATCAAACACTTCTCTACTCATCGAAACCGGAATAACTCCCAACGCTGTGTCCACCCATGCCAACACAAAGGGTAATACATTTTTTCCAAAAGCAACCTCAACATCCTTAAAAGAAACTACTTTTCCCACTACAAAAGAATAACTTTCATCACTTCTTTTATTTGGATTTGTCATTCCGCCAGGCATCATAAACTTCTCGGAAAATCCGCCCACTTTTAAACCTGTATCCCCTACTGAAATATCCTTCTTAAATCCAGCCCACGCGTCAAACGCATCCATATCTTCATATACACTTAAAGCGAAAGGAAATGCAGAAACAAACACCTCACGTTCTGTGTCGACTAATTCTCCCTCAACCACATGACGATTTACTGTCTCCAGTTCAAAGTGCTGTCCTCCATCGACAACTTCAGCTTCATAATATTCATTAGAATCAGAGGAACCCTTTCTAAGTTCATTAAACATTATAGTGGAAGGTACATTATTGTTCATCACGATATCCAAATCCAAAACTTCTATTGCCTTATCTCCATGCAACAATGTATAAACTATCTTTCCGATATCTTCACCTGTAAGGCGGTCTTCAATATTACATCGTATGTGAAAATATTTTTGATCCTCTGTAATAAAAATCGAATCACATCTATCCATACCTTCTTGCAGCATCCATGCCAGAATCTCACTATTCTGGCTGTCTTTAGTAATTGAATTCAAATGAAGTGGCATACTGTACCTCCTGCTATTCTTGTTTATTCATCAATTTTGAAGTGATATCTTCCATCTGTGCTAATTTTAATCTTTGTAATCATTCCATTATCATCCACCGTCATAAAAGCAATGGATTCATAATCATCAGAATCCCCATCAGCCAATACAATACATCTTGTGCCAACCGGATATTCCATATCCGGCACGTCTACCTCAGTAATTATTGCAAAATATGTAGAGTATTCACCATCGCGATTATTATGGATATAGGTGAACCTATCGATAATCGAACGTGCACCATGATAACTCTTTCCGGATGTATCTGTCTCATACACCACATTCGGCGCTAATACTTTTGCCATACGCTCAGGATCACCTTTTCCAAGAGAGTATCTTAAAAGTCGCAGATTATGATCGAAATCCTTAACGATGCCATTTTCATATTCTCTAATGGCAACATCGCCAGACAAAATACAAGTTCCGCTAATGATTGACCCCACCTTTATATTCTTTCTCATTTCCTCCGGCACCTGTTCTAATGTATGGTCAAATTCCAACTCACCATATTCCGTATCTACAAAGCATCTTATATATGCATTATGCTGATTCCCTTCTATCTCAAAAACGCCATTATACAATTTCTTTACTGTAGCAGTGAATTGCACATACCTATCTGTTTCATAATCTTTACCCTGCTCATAGCGTTCCAACGAATGATTATACAAGAAAGAAAGCGCTACTAAAGAACCATTTCCTATTAGCCACTTATGACCATCTTTGCCATCCGGCTGTGCTTCTGCATATTCGTCCTCGTTTGCGTAGTATTTGATATCCAATGGCAGCGCAAGCACTTGCACTGCAACCTTGTCGTCTTTCATCAAGCTCGGTAACACATCTGCAGTAATCAATTCAATTGGCACGAGACCGCCCTGTTCCTCATCGCCTCTGTTAAACATGATGACACGCTCCATTTTAGAACCATCTTTCGGAGTGATATCAATACCTGAATGTATCATCTCCCAAATGCATCGATTTCCTCCATGTGAATCGAACCCGGTTACTTGGAAAGTTCCATTCGAAGCTCGCTCTGTCTTTACCCAAAACTCAACACTTCCCATTGGATTATAAAAATATGAACCATCATAATATCCTGGAATTGCCTTACCATTTTTTGCGTTGTACGCCACAAAAGCCATCATAGAGTCTTCGTCCTCCGAAAAAGCTTCAAGACCATAATTTTCAAGCATATTAGCCATAGCGCACCTCCCTAAACCAGATAGTGAAGATTCTTAGCTGCACGTTTGGTAAAGGTCATATATAATACCTTTGCACCTCGAAAACGAGATGTTTTCTCACTAGCCACATCAGCATCTTCATCACCATCGTCATAATAATCATCGTCGTCATCGTCATTTTCTTTAATTTTGATTCCGCTTGCCGGTACAATAACCTTTCCTTGCGTCATATCATACTTCATAGAAGTTTTATCAAAGTATGCACCAAGTACAAACTTCCCATCATCATCATAGAAACAAATGTAGGTCATTGAGCCATCATAATCATAGAGATTTGTGGAGTATCGAAGATTATGTACACTCTTACCGTTTTCAAAATAGAGATATACCTTATACTCTTCATTTTCTGTGGTCATGATATTCAAATCAGCAATAGCATCTGCAAATCCGGCACCACAATTCAGCTCAAATGCAATCGCACGCAGACAATCATAGTTCAAACTGATTTTACGAGAAAACTCCACCACTTTATCAATTTCTCCATGATAAGCCAGTTCCAGTTTATCAGCTAAGTATTCTTTGATATCTTCCGGAGCCGGGTAATCAAATCGAAAATGATAATGGAATCTACCCGGACGGTTAATAATAAAATTATTGAGTCCATATAACTCATTGCAAGTAACAATGAACAACTTCTTACCGCCGGTAGTCCCATCAAACAAACTAAGTAAAGTCGCCTGGTCATCATTATCTCTACTCGAACGGAATGTTTTGTCAAATTCATCAAACAAGACAACACATTCTTGACTTATTGATTCGATAAATCTTGCAATTCCCGGGTAACATGCATCCACAATAATAACTGGGTATCCCTCCTCCATAGATTTCATACATACAAGTTTGGCAAACATAGATTTGCCAATACCTTTATCACCACTCAGTATAACCCCGAGGCTACGGCTAAACTCCTTAAATGCCTTAAGCACCTTGTCTGCCTTTGATATTTGGATTCCATACGATTTTTCAGATACAATAATATTCTGCCTCTGAACTAAATAGCAACCTTCCTGCGGATTATACCCAATGTCATATGTCCCCGCAGGCAACTGATCATGCGATTTAATACTGTCATCAAAAATCTTATATTTACTTCCTGCCTGAATTGCTT
The DNA here is from genome assembly GCA_045579545.1 of Acetatifactor sp. Classification (GTDB taxonomy): domain Bacteria; phylum Bacillota; class Clostridia; order Lachnospirales; family Lachnospiraceae; genus Acetatifactor. The sequence goes on from JAZNMF010000119.1 coordinate 15,139, forward strand.
TCATAGTTAACCACCTCTTCTTTTGTTTTCTGACCTAATAATATCAACTTATATCTGATGTTTGGTCGCCTTTAACACGACTTTTTCATCACACTAATATCTCAGTCCCTCTACTTCAAATGGACCATCAAAATATTTATATCTAAATAGTTCCGGCATGCATAAGTCAATTCTTGAAATCATGTCTTGCTCGTCAAGTTGCAGGTCAACCAAAACGGAAAACATCCCTCCCTTTTGTTGCTGACTCATAAGCATTGCCAATTTTCCATCCGGATAAAAGAGCCCAAAAGAACCTCTCTGTGTTACGCTCCCATTAACATATAATTCTGCATCCTCAATAGGATTCAAATTACCTACAAGTTCCACAATAATGCACTCCGGACAACTATTACTTCTTTGAAGCGCCGTTCCCTTGTTAGTAAAGTACTCCACAACTGCATCTTTACCCTCGTTTGGAGTCAATACCCATTGAGATTCAAACACACATTCCTCAGATAATAAAGGAAATAATCTCTCAAACCGACCCACCGAATAGCACTTACATAACACTCTAAGATATTTCTTTAAAACATCATTCTTACTACTGTCTGTACGCATTTCTTATACCTCCGAAATCAAATACTGCAGAATCCTATCCACTATCCGCATCTCCTGCTGAGTAGCATCTGTTTCGTAGCCGGACGGTCTAAAATAGCAACTTTCGGATGTCTCTATGTACTTAAACAAATGACCTCCTGTAATGATTTCATCACGAACATACAGATAGATACTAAAATCTATCCCCCGATAATCCCATCGTTCCGTCAATGTAGGGGTTAGTTTAAACAGCTTCATATATTCTTCTTGGTCATAGTAGTCCACATGGGCAATAATATATTCCTTACTGTCCGCATATGCGCCATATCCGGTTCCATTGCTTCGCGCCAACGCTTGAAGTTTTGAATCGCATACTCTCTCTCCTATATAGCGTGCGAAAACCTCATGTTCATCAATCCTCGCCATTCTCTTCACCCTGCCCTTTTCGCTCATCCCACTTTTTGCAAAGTGTTTTTGCTAACCACATGCATCCACCAAGTAGCAGAACGGTAGGGATAGCTCCTAAAGCTATACCGCTCTCTTTGAGTAATGTGATAATGAACGCATTTGCAAATAAGCAAAGAAACCAAATAAAAATCTTCATAGCTGCAACCTCCTTGTGTTTTTGTACTTGTAATATAAAAAATCTCACAAAGGATTTGGTCGCCTTTAACACGACTTTTACGACCGGCCTATCAGCTTCTGATTTAATCGATACAAAACATCATTGGCATCTATCAGGCTATATACTTTTTCTCGAAAAAAATATTCGATGATAATATCTCTCTTATTACTATGGGAAAATGTGTATCCAGCACGCGACAACATATCATTTGCTTCATCCAATGACAATTCCAAAGCCAACGCTAAAGCTATGGCAGTGTCCTTAGATGGTTTATAATCTCGATTTGAGACCATTTTGGAGAATAATCGCTTATCCACCTGCGCAGCCTTATACACTTCTGAATCTCTTACGCCTCTTTTGTTGATGTAATACAACAGTCTATCCACAAAAGACTGATTTACATTTCGCTCCAAAGTTTCAAGCATTTCCGAAAAATTATTGGCATTAGATGACTTCCGCAGAACCCTAGTTACCTCTGCAGCATCATAAGGGTCCTCTTTCTCTTTTTTACGAAGTTTATACTGCATTGCATCATCGGATGATGATTCTCTATCGCTGTACTGGATGCGATCGCTGTATTGTATTGTTGGCTCGCTAAGGCTAAACTTAATCCCTGTCGACTGAGCAGGGGCTTCATAATTTTGTTGTAAATATACAGAAGCTCCATCCACGTACTTCATAATTCTTTTTCGTCTAAATAATCCAAACATATCCTGCCACCTCTTTCGTTAATATCAGTCTATTCTCTTGTTCCAAAATTTTTCTGTAATATCTATATATTTATCCGCTTCTTTCATCCACATCCGTTGATTCGTTGTCTCGCTGATAAGTGGACCAAATTCCTCACGGTAACTTCCTATCTTCACATAATCAAACTTCCTCATCCAATCCTCGATTATTGTATCTCGTCCAGAATAAAGGCAGGTTTTATAATCACGTTTATCGCATTCTTGCACATAGGAAAGAATTTCAGTTCTACTTTCTTCCGAACCATCACCCTCTCCCATAAAACATACACAAGTCGTATAGTCATGGTACAAATCTAATATTTGCTCAAAATATGTAGCCAGCAGTTCTCCAGCATCTACTTGCTGCAGTTCCTGATAATGGCAATTGATACACCTATTTGGACACCCCGAAATGTATATACAAAGTGCCACTTCACCCGGAACTTCCATATGAGATAATCCAAATTCAACATAATGTAGCACTTCGAAAAGCACCTCCGTGATTATTATGCTTTAAGGATAAATTATCATGTGTCCCAAAAAACGGACTTATTGCAAAGTGGTGTCGGCTTTAATTGTAAAATTAAACCGTAATGTGAATTTCAAAATTCTAGTTTTTTCTTATTTAGGGGTGCGGACGTTTTCTTAGATTTAAGTTTTCATTTAATCGGCAGATCCGAAAATTACAAAAATCCCCACCCGCGCTCTGCCAAAACGGCACACTTCTACGGATGGGGATCATTATCAACTCATCAATTCAATCCGGTTGTTCTCACAACCACGCGGCTACTTAGTAACCAACCTTCTCCCAGCACTCGAAGGGAGCTGCAAGCTCATCACTGATGTAAACCTGGGTCTTCTTGGTCTGCAGCATGGTACTGGGCAGATAAGGAGTAATAGGACCATGTGTACACAGACGAGAGGTCATTCTCTGCCAGGAAGAGAAGGTGCCGCAGGTTGCAAGTGCATGTACTTCAATACGCTCTTTTGCACGCATTACATCCAGCGGTCCAATGGTTGCTGCGCAAGGAGGTACATTGGCAATATCTCCGGACTGACCGAAAGTACCGTTCAGGGAGTTCTGCATGATGGTCATCGGATGCAACTTTACGATCTGTGCAGGCTGATTCAACCACTCTTCAATATCACCACTGCCGATAAATTCAGGAATCGGATCTACGAATGCCATATGTCCAGCCCATCCGGGAGAAGTAGAAGCGATATCTGCACCACCCTCAGAAATATCATTGATGATCTTGGAATAATCAGCAATGTTGGCATTGGTAGGATAATGTACGTTCTCCATAGGCATGCGCAGCTTAGGATCAATCTGATAATACAGATACTTGATCATGGAGTGAGCAAAGCCTGCCTCATAGGTGATCGGAGCAATATTGCCATCCTGATCAGCCCACTCGTCCTCTGCAAACAGATGCACCTTGGAGCAGTCAACCTGAAAATAGTTGATCAGCTGTGCCAAAGGGATGTAGGTATCGGGCTCGGGATTGCCCAGAATCATGGTGAAGGTCTTGCCGGCCTCGGAAGCTGCCTTCAAACGAGAGAACAGGGTTGCGATCAGGACAGGATGGGGGTTCATCATAACCTTAACCTGGAACTCCGGATGCCACCAGGGCTCACGCTGCTCCAGTTCCTTGCCGCTCATCTTACGTACGCGCTCACATACCTCTTTGTCCTTGAAGGGGACAAAATCATGAGGCTGAAAGTCGAACTTTGTTGCGGGATCGACGATAAAATCTTTCATCATTGTAAATCTCCTTTCAAAATAACCTTTTTTTCATTATGGTCAACCATCACCAGATCATCTCCGTGCCACGGCGATCTGCCATAGTCACAGAAACCAACGGTTCTGGAAGGGTTGCTGGATCAAAGCCAATATTCAATCCAAACTTATGTATTATTTCATCTCATTCGGCAGCTTGCAAAAAAGCCGGGCCAGTCAGCGGAAATCTTGCAACCCGGATCCGGTATGAGTATGGGTACAATGAATGTAAATCGCTTAGTTATTATATACTATCTTCTTTTATTTTCTTACGCTTTCGTCTTAATTGATAATACCACGAAACAGAAATTGTGTCAATTATAAATAGCAGGCAGGGTCTTGCCCGCAAAACAAAAGATGCTTTCTATGCAGGAGCGCAATCCCTGTATAAAGCATCTCATATTCTTACAGATAAGCTACATAATGAATCAAGGTTACCATTAACGGCAGCGTGATGATCCCCAACACATTCGAAATAAATGTGGACTGGGCGCCGCTGGTGGCGTCACCGCCGTAGGCCTCCGGAAAGATAATGGTATTCAAACCCATGGGCATGGCATAAATTGCTGCGGAGATCAGGAGCAGATCTCCACGGATGTTAAAAAGATACAGGACACCTGTCAGCAACAGAGGAATGATCACCAGACGTAACAATGAGCCGATGTAAGCGCGGTAATTGTGAAACATCTTACTGAGAGGCTGCCCTGCCAGAATAAATCCGGTCAGGATCATGGCCACCGGTGCCATGCAGTCAGAGCCCATCTGAAGGGCATCGTTCAGTACTGTCGGAAGCTTGAGCTCCGTAATACCGAGGATAAGACCCACTGCCATTGAGATCATGGGAGGATTCGCCAGCTTCTTAAGAGAGATGCCATTTCCCGGAATCAGCGTGCAAAGTCCGTATGTATACACCACAAGGCTGATGGGAAGGCAGAAAAACATAGTATCCAGGAGCGCTCTTTCGCCGAAAACTGCGCCCATGATAGGATATCCCAAATATCCGTAATTGGAGATGCAAAGAGAATATCGGTACACTGCCCTCTCTCCTTCCGTGCGGCCCAGACGCTTAGCCAGAATTCTGGACAAGGGGATCAGAGCAACCAGTATGGCGCAGGACAGCAAAAGAAGCGGAAGATTCTCCACCAGTACGGAAACCGTACAATTCTTTGCAAAAGTAATCAGATTCAGACAGGGACAAAACACATAGAGTTCCAGATTGGAAAGAGTTTTGCCGGTTCCATCCCCTACGCGATTGCTGATGCGGAGGAAATAGCCCACTGCCATAAACAAAAACAATATTAAAATTTGTCCAAAAGAGGAAGAAAAAACAGCTTGCATAACACTATCTCCTTAACACTTCCGGCAAACGGCGATGCCTGCTCAAACACCCTTATTTTAATCTCCTGCCATATCGTTGTCAAGGAAAAATCCACTGGCCTTTTCTTTTTTTATGTGTTATAATTGTAAATTAGAAAGGTATGGGGTTTTGTATTATGGATATTTTCGAAAGAAGGCAAAAAATACTTGAGATTCTGCATCGCAACGGCAAAGTGCGCGTCAACGAGCTGAGCGCCCTGTTTGAAATCTCAGATGTTACCATCCGCATGGACCTTGCGGATCTGGAAGCAAAGGGAATGTTATCCCGTGTACACGGCGGAGCGGTAAGCTCTTACAAGAATTATTACAATATGGATATGCAGCAGCGTCTGTCTGCCAACGAGAATCAAAAGAAAGCCATTGCGCGGAAGGTAGTGGAGATGATCGAGGAGAACGATACGATCATGCTCAACGCAGGTACTACCACTCTCACCGTCTTTCGTTTGATTCCTCCTCAGATGAACCTCAGCATTGTTACCAATTCCATCGCCATTGCACTGGAGGCAGGAGCCAATCCCAATTTCAATGTGGTTCTGTTAGGCGGCTCTGTCAATGCCAAGCACCAGTTCGTCTACGGCGACGACGCAATCACACAGCTTGGCAAGTATCATGCAGACAAGTTGATTCTGTCAGTGGATGGTATCACGATGGACAACGGGCTGACTACTTTTTACGACCGGGAAGTAGATCTGGACAAAGTAATGTTGTCCCGAGCTGCCACCAAGATCATCGCTGCCGACGCATCCAAGCTGGGGCGCACAGCATTTGCCCGGATCTGCGACATCAATGAGGCGGATTACATCATAACCAACAAGGAATCTACCGGTATGGAAGAAATCGAAGAGATGAAGCAGACCGTGCAGAATATCATCACAGTTTAGAATTTCTATGAGTTAGCATTACTATAAAAAACGAATGTGAGGATCCATATGAAATACTTATTAGGTGTTGACGTAGGTACCACTTCTCTGAAAGCTGTTCTTTTTGACGAGGGAATGCATCCCGTAAAATCTGTTTTAAAGGAATACACTTTAAATGTGTCAGGAGATTTTGTAGAATTTCCTGCGGAGCAATACTGGAAACTGTTCAGCGAAGCCCTGAATGAAATGCAGCAGGAGTATGAAATTGCTGCTATGAGTATTGATACCCAGTGCGAGACATTGATCGTCACCGATGCCGCCGGCGATCCTCTTGCCGATGCCATCGTATGGCTGGATAACCGGGCTGTGGCACAGGCGGACAAGATCAAAGAGCACTTTGGGGAACAGAAAGTTTATGAAGTAACCGGACAGCCGGAGATTACGGCAACCTGGCCTGCCTGTAAGCTTCTTTGGCTCAAAGAAAACCGCGCTGATATCTGGCCCCGCATCGACAAAATATTTCTTTTGGAGGACTATCTTTTGTACCGGGCAACGGGCAAATTTGTGACAGAGCGCTCCCTGCAGTCTTCAACCATCTACTACGACATTCACAAAGGTGAGTGGTGGCAGGAAATGCTTGATTTTATTGGTGTTTCTCCCGCACAGCTGCCCGCTTTATGCGGAAGCGGCGAACTCGTAGGCGAATATAAAGAGATTAAGGTTGCCACCAGCGCCATTGATCAGATTGCCGGCGCCATCGGCGCAGGTATCGTCAAAAAGGGAATCGTCAGCGAGATGACAGGAACAACCATGGTAATCTTTGTTCCCACAGACGAGGTTCCCGCCTATAACCCGGACAGTAAGATTCCCTGTCATGTGAATTATGACGGCAAATATTGTCTCCTTTGCTGGACGCCTACTGCCGGTATTGCGTTGAAATGGTTTAAGAACAATTTTTGTGAAGGCTATGATTACAACGGCCTGAATGTACTGGCCGAGAAAGTGGATCCCGGCTGCAACGGCCTGACCTTCCTTCCTTATCTCTGCGGTTCTACCATGCCCAAGTACAATCCCGATGCCAAGGGAGCTTTCTACGGGCTCACCATGGAACACACAAGGGGACATGCAGTGAGAAGTATCATGGAAGCCGTGTCTTGTATGCTGAAGAGTAACCTGGATTATCTGGGGTTAGAATGCAACGAGATCCGTTCCATGGGCGGCGGTGCACAGAGTAATCTCTGGTGTCAGATCAAAGCCGACATGTGCAACAAGAAAATCGTCACCTTGCAAAATGAAGAGACTGCCTGTCTCGGTTCAGCCATTCTGGCCGGCGTGGCCATCGGCCTGTTCCACAGCGTGGAAGCCGCCTGTGACATTGCAGTTTCCCTGAATAAAACTTATCTTCCTCAGGGTGTGGATTATACCGACTGCTATCGTCGTTTCCGCGAGCTGGAGGATCAGAACGTATAAAATAATTGATCCCTCAAGTCCGATTGATATGTGTCCGGAATCCCGGGTGCATATCAAGGATTTGAGGGATTTTTATTTTTTTATAGGCCGAGATCTTCCTCCGCACGACGAAGTCTTCCGGCAAACTGTTGATAGAACAGTTCTTCTCCATCATAGGGTCTGATGTAAAACAGGTTCAGAAGGTAGAGATTAAGATTTTTACAAAAGGCTTCCTCCGCACCTTTCATCATCTCCTCGCAGGCATTTAAAAAATAGTGCCAGTTCTTGATAAAATCTCTATTTTCTTTTAATGCAGGGGTGTCGATCCACTTGCTGACCTTTACCTTGGTGCGGTTAGTTTTTTCACACTCATGGGTCTGTAAAAAATACCGGAAATCACCGTTCTCATAATATCTTCCCAGAGGAAACAGGCGGCAGATCCCCGGTCTGGAATCATGAATACTGCAGCGTCCTTTCTCATCCAGGAAAGCACACTGCTCCTTCTCTCCGGTCATCTTCATATGAGGCAGTATCACGCCATCCACTACGCCCAGTTCTATGCATTCCCCCAGAAGTTCTTCAAAACTTTTGCCCAGTCTCTTGCTCAGCCGGCAGATATCAAGAGGATCCAAAAGGATGGAATCTCCCATTCCCCGGCAACAGGCGGAACATCCTGCACAGTCATTGCAGCCCGCTTTCACCATATCATTCTCATCATATAATCTGCCGTCGGATATCTCCTCCAGACTTACATTTCTCTTCATAGCGTTACTCCCTCTGTTCCCCGATTATTGTGTCCGGCCCGCAAAATAAGCATCCAGACCGTCAGCAATTCCCAGAACGATTTTTTCCTGATAAGAAGCGTCCTGCATCAGTTCATCCTCCTCGGGATTGCTCATATAGCCCATTTCCACGATAGTGACGGGAATAGTGCACCAGTTGATGCCACTCATAGTGTCTGTCTCCCAAACTCCACGGTCCTTAGAGCCCATATGAGCCACCATATGATCCAGAATCTCCCGGGACAGGCGTTTACTTTCTTCATATATGTCTGCATTGTAAGGGTTGGCAGGCGTATTGCAAATGGTCATCGTTCCGGACACTGCGCTGTTCTCCGCACCATTGGCATGAATCCGAACAAACGCCTCAGCACCTGAAGTGTTGGCCACCTCGGCGCGCTCCGCATTGCTGATATTCACATCATGGCTGTCCCGGATCATCACCACCTGATATCCTCTGGTCTCCAGCTCTTTCTGCAGAGCCTGCGCAATCACCAGATTCAGTTCGTATTCATAGACTCCTGTGGATACTCCTCTGGTGCCGGATGACACCTTTGCCTTCATCTCCTGACTGCCCGGTCCTACCGGTTCCTTCTCCGCATTGCCTTTCGCCTGATGTCCTGCATCAATCGCCACGATATATCCCTTCTCCTCCGGCGGTACAGTGCTCTCCGATTCAGAATCTGAAACAGTCTGTTCTGCTTCAGTGTCAGGCGATAAACTCTCCTCTGCTTTCAGTTCATTCTCTCCGGTAGGTTCGCTCTGTCCTTTAGTCTCCTTGGGCTCAGATTCCGCTTCGCTGCTCTCCCGTTCCATTGGGATCGGTTTTAACATGTTATCGTATATGTCGCCCTCATTGCTTCCGCATCCGGTACACAACAGCGCCGACAATATTCCCAAAACAATTCCCTTACACAGTAAATTCTTCATTGTAATCTCCTGTCACTCTCTCCGTCATATCATCTTCTTCCAACATCTTCAGAAACCCCTGAGCCGCCACGCTCAGCGTGCGGTGGGGATCCGTCACCAGGCAAATATTCCGCTCCGGCATCCTGTCCTTCACCGGAATCTGTACTACCTCCCCTTTGCGAATGGCCTCTTTCGCAAAAATATAAGGCAGAAATCCGATGCCCAGATTTTTCCTGATCATAGGCAGGATCAGGTCCGTGGTGGCAACTTCTATGTCAGGTTCCCACGCAACACCGTGTTCCCAAAACAATTGCCTGTAGCTTTCAAAGGTCACCGTAGCCTGCGAAAGTCCCACAAACGGATACCTGACCAATTCTTTTAAATGCACTCCTCTGTCTGCCAAATACTTAAACTGCAGTCCCCCTACCAACACGTCCTGACAGGATCGCAGAATAACATCCCGAAAGCCGGAACCCCGATCCTTCTGCAGCGGAATGATAGCAAAATCAATCTTTCGCTCACTCAATGCTTTTAACGCTTCCGTCACCGCATAATTGTAAATCTTCAGTCTGACGTCCGGGTGCATTTTATGAAACCGGCCTAAATGTTCCAATAGATAGCCGTGCAGCGCTGTCTCCGAGGAACCGATAAATACCACACCTTTATTCAGCTGCAGAACTTGCTCCAGTTCCTCCTCTCCCATCCGGATCTGCTCAAAGGCATTGGCTACATGGGCATAGAGCCGCTCACCCTCCGCCGTCAGAGTAATGCCCCGGTTGGATCTGGTGATCAGCCTGCAATTCAGCTCCGCCTCTAAAAGATTCATGACTCTGGTCACATTGGGCTGGTTGCTGAATAAGGCCGCAGCCGCTCTGGTCATGTTTTTATATTTTGCTACATAATAAAACACTTTGTAATATTCCAGATTCGCAGCCATATCCCCGCCTTTCTGTTGCAGTTATATATTTTTCATATATTTACCATGTCAACTATACATTTTTCATTTCTCTGTAAAACGAGTATAATACAAAAGAACATAACATGCAACTGAAAAATGAGGTACTCATATGAATAAAGATCTGACTATAGGAAGCCCTGCTTCCGTCCTTTGGAAGTTTTGCCTCCCCCTGTTCGGAAGTGTTATTTTTCAACAATTATATAATATCGCGGACAGCCTTGTTGCCGGCAAGCTTATTGGAGAAAACGCACTGGCCGCTGTTGGCAACAGTTATGAAGTTACTCTGATTTTCATAGCCTTTTCTTTTGGCTGCAATATCGGGTGTTCTGTCATTGTCTCTCAATTATTCGGCGCAAAGCAGCTAAAAGACATGAAAACCGCAGTATATACCACACTCATTGCCTGTGCAGTACTCTGCGGTGTCCTGATGCTTTTCGGTTTTCTTTTCTGTGAGTGGCTTCTGATTTTGATGAAGACTCCCCATGAGCTTATGGCAGATTCTCTGCTGTATCTGCGGATCTATATGGGCGGTCTCCCCTTCCTGTTTTTCTATAACGTTGCTACCGGTATTTTCTCAGCATTGGGAGATTCCAAGACTCCTTTTCTGTTTCTGGCATTTTCCTCCACAGCCAATATTGGAGTGAACATCCTGTTTGTAGCTGCTTTCAAGATGGGCGTGGCAGGTGTTGCATGGGCAACTTTTGTGTGTCAGGGCATCAGCTGTGTTCTGGCGATACTGGTGGTGCTTAAGCGCATGAGCACTGTACATGTGGATCAGGCAGTTCCCGTTTTTTCCCTGAGCATTCTCAAGAGGATTGCCGTGGTGGCGATCCCCAGTATTCTGCAGCAAAGCTTTATTTCTATCGGAAACATCGTGATCCAGGGTGTGATCAACGGCTTCGGTCCTGGAGTAATTGCAGGACAGGCTGCCGGCGTCAAACTGAACAATCTGGTAATCACGTCCTTTACCACTTTCGGTAACGGTATCTCCAACTTCGCCGCCCAGAACCTGGGAGCCGGTAAGCTCCCCCGTATCAGGGAGGGTCTGCGCTCCGGCATCAAACTGGTGTGGATCGTTTGTATTCCGTTCTTCTTATTGTATTTCTTCGCAGGAAAATACGGCCTGTACCTGTTTTTGGAAGAACCTACCGGAAGTGCCATGGATACCGGCGTTACCTTCCTGCGTATCCTTTCGCCTTTTTACTTTGTCATCTCCGTGAAACTGGCAACCGACGGTGTGCTCCGTGGAGCCGGTATGATGAAACAGTTTATGGTTGCCACCTTTACCGACCTGCTTTTGCGTGTGATCCTTGCCATCTTGCTTGCGAACATAATGGGCTCTGTGGGAATTTGGCTTTCTTGGCCTATCGGCTGGTGTCTCGGTACCGGACTGTCCGTATTGTTTTACCGCACCGGGCCTTGGCAAAAAGCCAGCAATTAGCTTTTTTATGCTCTGCCACCGGCTTGTATCCCTGCCGGTCTTACACGGTCACCTGTGCATATTCTGCCCGCGCAGCTCTGCACAGGTCGTCCGGATTCAGTTCTATCTGCATCCCCAGCTTGCCACCGCTTACTACGATTGTTTCTCTGCCTTTGGCGGACTCGTCTATCCGCGTTACAAACTGTTTTTTCATTCCCACAGCCGTGCAGCCTCCCCGGATATAACCGGTAACCTTGTTGATGTCCTTTACATGGATCATCTCTACATTCTTTTCGCTTACACTTCTGGCAGCCTTTTTCATATCCAATTCTTCTGCCACCGGAATCACAAACACATAGTACTCTTTGCTGGCTCCCACAGTCACTAATGTCTTGTATACCTTCTCGTACGGAAGTGACAACTTATCTGCCAGCTGCACCCCGTCAATAAACTCCGGGCATTCATAAGTATAGTAGGTAAAAGGAATCTTCATGGATTCCAGAATTCTCATGGCGTTTGTCTTGGTTTCTTTCTGCTTTGCCATTTTTGCACCTTCCCGAACGATTAATGATTAAGAAAAAATCCCCTGAAACAAACTTTTGCTTCAGGGGAATGGTTTTGTTTGATTATTTTGCTGCCATTTCGCTCTTCAGCTTCTCAGTCAAAGCAGGAAGGATCTTGTTCAGATCTCCTACGATACCATAGTCAGCCACATCAAAGATGGGAGCGGTCTCATCCTTGTTGATCGCAATGATGAGATCAGATTCTTCCATACCTGCCAGATGCTGGATCGCACCGGAGATACCGATTGCAAAGTATACGTTAGGACGAACAGTCTTACCGGTCTGTCCAACCTGAAGGTCTTTTGCCTTCCATCCTGCATCTACAACTGCACGGGAGCAGCTTACGGTACCACCAAGTACTTCAGCCAGGTCTTCCAGAAGCTTGAAGTTCTCAGCACTGCCAACGCCACGGCCACCGGATACCAGAATCTTAGCGTCCATGATATCTACGGTGTCGGATACAGCCTTAACAACCTCAAGGATCTCAACATACTTGTGGTCCGGGGTAAATCCGGGATTAAACTCAATCACATTTGCAACAGCGCCTTCAACCTTGGGCAGTTTCTGCATAACACCGGGGCGTACGGTTGCCATCTGAGGACGGAATTCAGGACAAGCGATGGTAGCGATGGTGTTGCCGCCGAAAGCGGGACGGGTCATCAAAAGCTGGTTGTGCTTCTGCTCTCTTCCGGGAATAGGATTGATCGGGAAATCACCGATCTCAAGCTGTGTACAGTCTGCGGTCAAGCCGGTGTGGATTCTTGCGGAAACGCGGGGACCCAGATCACGGCCGATTGCAGTTGCTCCTACCAGGAAAATCTCAGGCTTAAACTCTTCAATTACGGAAGCCAGCGCATGAGCGTAGGGCTCGGTTCTGTACTCTTTCAGTTCGGGATCGTCTACTACGATAACTTTGTCAGCGCCGTATGCAGCCAGCTCATCAGCCAGACATTTAACGTCGCTACCAACCAACACAGCAGTTACTTCTGTATTTAAGTCATTTGCCAGATCTTTACCTTTGCCGATCAGTTCAAATGCAATACTGTTAATGGTATTGTCAACCTGCTGAGCGAAGACAAATACGCCCTTATATTCTGCTAAGTTCATTATTGTTTCCTCCATTATACCTGTTATATACAGTCACGTTCAGCCACGCCATTCGCAAAGGTGCCTTCGGCACTTTCCCGCTGCTTCGCAGCTAACTTTGCTCATAAAGTGGCGCTCCGCACATATATTTATCCGTTCGCGAAATCATGCAAACATGATTGTCGCTCTCCAATAAATATATGGCTGAACTGGTGATTTAGATCACGTGTTTCTCTTTTAACTTGCCAATGATGTAATCTACTGACTCGGTAGCATCTAAGTTAACCACTTCGCCTGCACCTTTTCTTACTTTGTCGGATGCCTTAGCGATCTGGGTAGGTGAGCCCTTAAGTCCCAGGTTAGAATCTTCAACATCTACCAGGTTAGCTCTTCCCCAAACAGTGATCTCTGCTTCACATGCATCGAAAATTCCGCCGGGAGTCATGTAGCGGGGCTGATTCATCTCGCCGAGAGCGGTGATCAGACAAGGCATCTGAGCCTTTAATACGTGATATCTGTCATCATACTGACGCTGTACGATAACGCTGTCGCCTTCGATCTTGATATCCTGAGCGTAAGAGATAACAGGAATGTCAAGGTGCTCGGAAATCTGAGGACCAACCTGAGCGGTATCACCGTCGATAGCCTGACGGCCGGTGATGATCAGATCGTACTTCAAATTACGGATTGCGCCGGCCAGAGTCTGGGAAGTAGCCCAGGTGTCAGCGCCGCCTAATACTCTGTCAGTAACAAGGATTGCCTTGTCAGCGCCCATAGCAAGTGCCTCACGCAGAACATCTTCTGCCTTGGGAAGACCCATGGTGATAACGGTAACTTCTGCACCGTACTGATCTTTTAAACTAAGTGCTGCTTCCAAACCTGCTTTGTCATCAGGGTTCATGATAGTCATCATAGCAGCTCTATCCAAAGTACCGTCGGGATTGAACTTAACGCCACCCTTGGTATCGGGTACCTGTTTGATACAAACAACGATTTTCATTGTATATTCTCTCCTTATTTATTGATATGTGGTGTCTATGCTTTTCGGCCGGACCTGGCAAATGCTTCGCATTTCCTCGATCGCGAGATTGCGTTGTTGCTCTCCGACCGGACCTCGCAAATGCTTCGCATTTCCTCGGTCGCGAGATTGCGCTGCAACTCGCGACTGCGGCTTTTGTCTTTGTCAGCCTTCCTGCAAGCAGGAGTCTGATAAAGGCAAAAGCCTGTCCGGTCTTACTTAATGATATTCGCGGAGATTACCATTCTCTGTACTTCACTGGTACCTTCGTAGATCTCGGTAATCTTAGCATCACGCATCATACGCTCTACATCGTACTCTCTGGTGTAACCGTAACCACCGTGGAGCTGAACAGCCTTGGTGGTAACTTCCATTGCAACCTCTGCAGCGTACAGCTTAGCCATAGCAGCTTCCAGAGAATAAGACTTCTGGGTTGCCTTAGCCATTGCAGCCTTGTAAACCAACATTCTTGCTGCCTCTACCTTGGTAGCCATGTCAGCAATCTGGAACTGAGTGTTCTGGAATGCAGCGATCGAACGACCGAACTGTTTTCTCTCCTGAACGTAAGCAATGGTGGACTCCAAAGCACCTGCTGCGATACCCAACGCCTGAGCTGCGATACCGATACGTCCGCCATCCAGAGTGTGCATTGCAATACCAAAGCCCTTGCCCTGAGCGCCCAGCATGTTCTCCTTAGAGATACGGCAATCAGTAAAGATCAACTCATAAGTGGAAGATCCGCGGATACCCATCTTTTTCTCCTTGGTACCGAAAGTAAATCCGGGAGTACCTTTTTCAACGATAAACGCAGAAATCTCTTTCTGCTTGCGGCCCTTCTTCTCAACGATACCGGTAACTGCGAAGATTACATATACGTCTGCTTCCTTACCGTTGGTGATGAAGATCTTGGATCCGTTCAGAACCCACTCGTCACCATCTAAAACAGCCTTGGTCTGCTGACCCTGAGCGTCGGTACCTGCACCGGGCTCGGTCAGGCCGAAAGCACCCAGCTTTTCACCCTTTGCCAAGGGAACCAGATATTTCTGCTTCTGTGCCTCAGTACCGTAGGTCTGGATAGGATCACAGCACAGGGAAGTGTGAGCAGATACGATAACACCTGTGGTGCCGCATACCTTGGACAGTTCCTCAACGCACATAGCGTAGGTCAGAGGATCACAGCCCTGTCCGCCGTACTCCTTGGGAACAGGAATACCCAGGAAGCCGTTCTTTGCCATCTTGTCAACAGTCACTCTGGGGAAAATTTCAGTTTCATCAACCTCCTGAGCAAGAGGTTTTACTTCTTTTTCTGCGAAATCCTTGAAGAGAGCTCGCGCCATTTCATGCTTTTTGCTTAAAGTAAAATCCATGGTTTTAATTCCTCCAAATTAGTTTAAAATATATTACTGAGCATCAACAGGTGTCTTTGTTCTGTCAGCATTGTATACGTAGAAGCCCTTGCCGGTCTTTGCACCAAGGTTACCGCCGCGTACCATCTTACGGATCAGAGGACATGCGCGATACTTGCTGTCACCGGTCTCGTTGTAAAGAACATCCATGATAGCCAGGCAGATATCCAGACCAATGAAGTCACCCAGCTCCAGGGGACCCATGGGATGGTTGGCACCGAGCTTCATAGCGGCGTCGATACCTGCGATATCAGATACACCTTCCATCTTGATGAATGCAGCTTCGTTGATCATAGGGATCAGAATGCGGTTTACTACGAAGCCTGCTGCCTCATTTACCTGAACAGGAGTCTTGCCGATCTCCTCGGAAATCTTCTTGATAGCATCAACGGTAGCTTCGGGAGTGTTCACGCCTGCGATCACCTCTACCAGCTTCATGCGGTCTGCGGGATTGAAGAAGTGCATACCGATCATGGGACGGCTCAGTCCGTTGCCGATCTCAGTGATGGAAAGACTGGAAGTGTTGGATGCAAAAATGCACTCAGGCTTTGCGATCTTGTCCAGTTCACCAAAGGTGGTCTTCTTAACTTCCATGTTCTCAAATGCTGCTTCCACGATCAGATCGCAGTCTGCACACAAATCTTCCTTCAGACCGGGAACGATCTTTGCAAGGATAGCGTCTACTGTTTCCTGGGTCATTTTGCCTTTTTCTACCAGCTTTGCGTAGCCCTTTGCAATCTTGGCTTTTCCGCCTTCAGCCCACTCCTGCTTGATATCGCAGAGAGCAACCTCGTATCCTTCAACCTGGGCAAATGCCTTTGCAATGCCCTGTCCCATAGTACCGGCACCAATAATACCTACTTTCATGGTTAAATCCTCCTACTTGATTTTTAATATTTATAAAATAGTTTTAGAAACATATTATTTATTTTTGCATGTGACAGCCGCCGTGCGAATAACTGTTCCGCACGGCAGCGTTACTCGCAAAAAATTAACAGTTTTTGAAAGGCTCTTTTACTTTTTCTTTGTTCTTGTCTAAGAAGAATGCCATTCCATACTTCTGGTCTTCTGTCTCAAAGCAGTCACCGAAAAGCTTCTCTTCGATCACAATAGCCTGATCCATATCCACTTCCAGTCCATCGTTGATGGCTTTCTTACAGTTGCGTACTGCGATGGGGGCATTCTTTGCGATGGTTGCTGCCATCTTCTCAGCTGCAGGAAGCAACTCTTCCTGGGTATATACTGCGTTTACCAGACCAATTCTGTAAGCCTCGTCAGCCTTGATATTGCGTGCGGTGTAGATCAGCTGTTTTGCCATGCCTGCACCTACCAGACGAGCCAGTCTCTGGGTACCGCCAAAACCGGGGGTGATGCCCAGGCCAACTTCAGGCTGTCCGAACACTGCGTTGTCAGAGCAGATTCTGATATCACAGCTCATAGCGATCTCACAGCCGCCGCCCAGCGCAAAACCATTTACTGCAGCGATCACGGGAACGGGGAAGGTCTCCAGCTTGCGGAAAACGTCGTTACCCTTTTTACCGAAAGCTTCGCCCTCTGCCTTGGTCAGATTGCTCATCTCTCCGATATCTGCGCCTGCCACGAAGGACTTCTGTCCTGCGCCGGTTAAAATCAGACATCTCACGGTATCCAGATCAACGCTGTCCAAAGTCTTATCCAGCTCTTCCAGTACGGTGGAATTCAATGCGTTCAGTGCTTTTTCACGGCTGATGGTGATCACTCCCACATAGCCCTTCTGTTCATATACTATGTATTCCATATCTTTGACTCCTATCTATTTATGTCTTTGCACAACTCATGGAGAGCTGCCGTTTCTGGTACTCTCCATGGTATATTGCATCCGGTCGGCTTCAGCCGGACCGTTTTCATTTTCAATTAATCTTCAATCTTAACGATGGTGGAGCAACCCATACCACCGCCGATACACAGAGTTGCCAGACCGGTCTTGGCGCCCTTAGCCTGCATCTCGTGAAGCAGAGTAACCAGAATACGGCATCCGGAAGCACCTACAGGGTGACCCAGCGCAATAGCACCGCCGTTAGGATTCAGCTGCTTATCTACATCGATACCCAGATCCTTACCTACTGCAACAGACTGAGCTGCGAATGCTTCGTTTGCCTCGATGATATCGAAGTCTTCGATCTTCATGCCGGCCTTCTCCATTACCTTTCTGGTGGAAGCTACAGGACCGATACCCATAACCTCGGGGCGAACGCCTGCAAGACCGCCTGCTACGAAAGTAGCCATAGGCTTAACGCCCAGCTCCTTCGCCTTCTCTTCGGTCATCACAACGATAGCGGCAGCACCGTCATTGATACCGGAAGCGTTACCTGCAGTCACATAACCATCCTTGTTAATAGGACGCAGCTTTGCAAGTCCTTCGATGGTGGAACCGTGTCTGGGACCTTCGTCAGTGTCAAAGATAACGGTCTCTTTCTTCTTCTTAATCTCTACGGGAACGATCTCAGCCTTGAAAGCACCGGACTTCTGAGCAGCTTCTGCCTTCTGCTGGCTCTTCAGTGCAAACTCATCCAGCTCTTCTCTGGTCAGTCCCCACTCTTCGCAGATATTGTCTGCGGTCTTAATCATATGATAATCATTGAAAGCATCCCACAATGCATCCTTGATCATGGTATCAACCATGGTTGCATTGCCCATGCGGTAACCGTAACGGCCCTGGGGGATTGCATAAGGAGCCATGGACATATTCTCCATACCACCTGCAACAACGATATCAGCATCGCCTGCCATGATCATCTGCGCTGCCTGGTTTACACAGTTCAGACCGGAACCACATACAACATTCATGGTAACTGCGGGTACTTCAATAGGAAGACCTGCCTTGATAGCAGCCTGACGGGCAACGTTCTGTCCCTGTCCGGCCTGGATAACACAGCCCATGTATACCTGATCAACAGCTTCAGGAGCTACACCTGCTCTGTTCAATGCTTCCTTAATAACGATTGCGCCCAGCTCAGCTGCGGGTACAGTGCTCAGGGATCCGCCCATGGTACCGATTGCGGTACGGCAGGCACCTGCTAATACTACTTTCTTTGCCATTTTCTTTTCCTCCAATTTGTCTTGAGAAACTTATGTTTACGGGAAAAACATCCCGTCAGTAACTCACTTATTCAGGCATTTTGCAATGATTGTTATTTTTTTGTCATTGCCACCGTTTCCATTTTATCATAGCCTTTCTTCTTTTGCAATCACTTTTATCAATTATTTTGAAAACCCTGCAGCAAGGCTGAAAAACGAGGCTGTTCCAATGTGCCGCAGTGCAATTCCGAGGAACATTTTTATACAATAAGAAATCCGAAGAAATAACTTATTGTATAAAAAGGAGTGTGAAGTCGCCACCAATATCATTTAGCTATGTTTATTAATCATTAAGTTAAGAGCCACTTCAATCAGTCTAAGTTGAAGTGACTCCCTTTTTACTCATTCTCAAGAACCGGAAAACCGAAATTTTACGGCTTCTTTATCTTTACCAATTCACCAATCATAGCTCCACCTATAATGCATCCCGCACCAATTACTTGAACTATTGTCATTTTCTCGTCAAGCAGAATTGCAGCAAAAACCACTGCCGATAATGGCTCCAGATAGCCACACACAGCTACTGTCTGAACGGGCAATTTGGCAAGTGGGGAAAAGTACAAATAGCATCCTAGTCCCGTATTTACAACACCAAGTACCCAAATCCATATCCAAGCATTGGAAGGTATCTCTATCACAAAACCCTGCTTACAACCCACAAATACTGCTACTGTAAAAAAACTTACTGCAAGCTGTATCACGGAGTTCTCCATTCCGGTTATATTCTTTGACTGCTTATTTAATGTCACCATAAAGAAATACATAACTGCCGACATAGCACCGCAAACAATTCCCCATCTATTGCTATTGTCACCAGTCGCATTACCATTAACAAGAACGATTCCGGCTAGCACAATCATGAAACCTATCATCTTCGGAGCAGTGAGTTTCTCCTTGAAAATCAAAGGTGACAATATCATAACTATTACCGGACCACAATAATACAGAAGTGATGCTAAGCTTACACCTATCTGTTGATATGCTTCATACAAAAACATCCAACTTGTTCCCATTGCCATTCCGGATAATACAATAAACATAGTATCTTTCTTGTATGTTACAATATGAAATTTGCCCTTACTTCCTAAAAATAAAACGATTAATAGAATACTTCCAATAAGTGTTCTCAAAAACACAATTTCATAACTGCTAAGCGTAATATGACTTGCAACAATACCATTAAGTCCAAACAATAACAATGCAGACAGATATTTTATAAATGCTTTACTATCCATAATAACCTCTTGATTTTTGTTATTGAAGAGTATATCATAATACCAATCATAACAAAA
>JAZNMF010000120.1:0-42950 GCA_045579545.1 Acetatifactor sp.
AGAATGTATGCAAGCAGCCAAACCTGTTCTGTCTGTGGCTATAAGAATCCTGATATCAAAAATCTTGCAATCCGAAAGTGGACTTGTCCACAATGCCATACGGTACATGACCGAGATCAAAACGCAGCAATCAACATCTTAAATAAAGGATTGTCAATGCTCGCTGCGTAAAAGACAACTATTTGTACCGTAGGGCATACGGGAACAGAGCATAAGCTCAAACGCTTGTGGAGACCGACGTAAGACTAAAGCCTGCTTTTTAGGTAATGCTGTGGTCGCTGAAGCAAGAATCCCCCTGCTTTAGCCGTGGGGAGTGTCAAGAGTGATGAAATTTATTTGTATCGAGCATTTTTAGATTTATGCAAAAAAGAGTCTTTTGATTCTGATTATATGTGGCAAGGCGTTGGTGGCAGACTTGGTAAGATTCTATTCGGCGAAAATTATCAAGAAACATGTCGGAAGCTTACCTGTGATTACGAAAAAATGTGCGGTAATGAAAATTTTAACGCATCAAATATAACTTTTGGTTAATTTTTAATTCTAACCCCTCTGTCTCTTACTGAGATAGAGGGCTTTTTATGCAAATATCAACAAAATCCATCATATTCTCTGTAGCAAAATAATATGAAAAGGAGAACGTAATGCAGAAGTTTTCAAAACTGTCGTTTAAACAAATAAAAGAAGAAACGATGATCAAAATGATTTTTTGGTTTCTTCTTGTTTTTTCTTTTTTGATCCGTATCTACAAGATAATTTCGATTCCTGGCGGAGTGAATCAAGATGAAGCTATGTTAGCGGTAGATGCATGGGCCTTGTCTAAGTATGGAACAGATCGGTTTGGTACTTTCATGCCAGTGCATTTCACTGCCTGGGGATACGGGCAAATGAGTACCTTGCTGGCTTATTTAACGGTTCCTTTTATTAAAATATTTGGGTTTCAAACATTTGCAATAAGGTTGCCAATAGCGATTATCAGCACAATAGGAATTGCTGCAATATATGGAATTTCCAAGCGGGTTTTCTCGAAAAAAACAGCGCTTTTCATTATGGCTCTTACAGCTATAAATCCATGGCATTTCATGCAAAGTCGCTGGGCATTGGATTGTAATTTATTGCCACACATTTTTCTGTTTGGATTGTACTTTTTGATAAAAGGATTTGAAAAAAGAAAATATCTATACCTTTCCATGGTATTTTTTGGATTAACATTTTATTGCTATGGTGTTGCTATTTACACTGTACCTGTATTTTTGCTGCTATATGGCTCTTTTTGTTTGTATAAGAAATTATTCTCTATAAAAGAAATCGGAATTAGCGCCGGCATATTTATATTGGTCGCATTGCCAGAAATTACAACAATGGCTATTAATTTCTTTGGATGGCCTTCCGTTGCGACGCCACTGTTTACCATGCCTTATTTTCCGGACAGCGTAAGAAGTAATGATATTTTATTTTTGGATTTTTCATTTATACAGCTGTTCAAAAATGTAATTTGCATGGTAAAACAAGTGTTTTTACAATTTCCTGATTGGCCACATAATGCAATCAAAGAATATGGACCTATGTATATTATTTCCACTCCGTTTATAATAGTGGGAGTCGTGCAGTTGACTCGAAAAATTTTTGCCAAGAAAAGTTTGTGCCAGCAAAAAACGTACCATTATTTGGTCGCCTTATGGTGTGTTTTAGTAACTGGTATTTGGGCTGGATTAATTACGAAAGAAATAAATATTAACCGGATTAACATTATTTTTTATCCGTTAATCATTTTGTGTGGATACGGGATAATAGAAGTTGTAAAATGGTATGAAAGAAGATGGAAAGAATTATCTTTCGCATTAAAAGGTGTAATTACTTCCTTTTATGCGATCAGCATAATTGGTTTTTTTATTAACTACACAACGAGTTTTTCAGATCAAATTGAATATTATTTCTGCAAAGATTTTATCGAAGCCGTAAAAGAAGCAGATGATCTAAAAGATCATGATGTGTTGTATATAACTGATAATATGGGATGGAAGAGCGATGCACAAATGGCAGAAATATTGACTCAGTATGGCTGCCAGCTGGATGCTCATTACTGTCAGGAAATTACAAATGTTAGCAAAGGAAAAAAGCTATTGCCTTATTCTGAACGATATGTATTTATGGATTCAAAAGAAGAGCAGCCATTAATTACTGATGCTCTATATGTTTTGCATACAAGCGAAATAAACGAATTGTCAACTGAGTATCAAACATTATATGAAAATGATTCTTATGCAATAATATCTTTTCAAGAATGATGCAAAATAAGTCTATTCATGAATAATCTCTTCCATATTGATTGTTTTTGTAGTCAGAAAAAATAAGAAAACCTTTAGCATTAGTTTTTTATTCAAAAATCAAAAAAAACATAAAAACTCTCTCATATTAATAATAAAGATATTGTTTGTAAAAATACAAACAATAATTGTCTCTATAAGGAGATGTGGATTTAAGTACTAATAATATCAGCTGTGTTAAGTTTTTGTTTTGTCGCGCCTATTTGAGGTGCGTGGATTTTATTTCAAAAAGCTTCATTGTGAAAAACAATGAAGTTTTTTTATGCAAAAAACGCAAAATATATTTTTTTTCTCTCATATTTTTAGTGAAAGGAAAAATAAAACATGGATTCAAAAGCACGAGTAAAAAAAGAAAATGGAAAAATTGAATACCAAACATTGAAAGAGCATTCTTTAAATGTAGCTCAAAACATGGAAGATAGATTGCTGCCTATGAATCTTTCTGAAACATCTAAGTTTAATGGGCTGATTCACGATGAGGCAAAAACGCAAAAAGCCATGCAAGATTATTATGAAAGAATTGCTGCCGGATTACCTGTTGTAAAAGGTTCCGTAATTCATTCGTTTACACCTGTAATTTATCTTTTGGAGAAATATCATAATATCCCTTTAAATGCAGAAAATTATTGGGAGTATATGGCCAGCGAAATTAATTCTTATATAACAGGATCTCACCATGGTTTATTTGATATGGTGTCCTGTCATGGAGACAATGGATTTTTACATCGGTTAAGTAAAGATAAAGGAGAAATAGAATATCAAGACTCTCTTGAACGTTTTTATAATGAAGTGGTTTCAGAAGAAGACTTGCATTCTCATTTTTTAAAGTCTGCAAAAGAATACAAATGCCATATTGAAAATATTAAAAAATGCAATAAATCCAAAAAAGAATGTTTTTACGCTGTTGGCCAATTAATTCGCACTACTATATCTGGTCTTATCTTTGCAGATAGAAAAGATGCAAGGGAATATATGACCGGAAACAAAGAAAAAACACTTCTGCCAGATTGGAATGCTAATTTGAATTGTCTTAAGCAGAATATAGAACAAATGAATCATATATCTGAAATAGATAAAGTGCGAATGGATATTTTCAAACAGTGTTTAAGTTTCGCAAGCAATCCAACAGGAATTTACAGATTAAACGCACCGACCGGAAGCGGAAAAACATTATCTGTTTTGGCGTATGCTATAGAGCATGCAAGGCTTTATAAAAAACAAAGAATATTTTTAATTATTCCCAGCCTTTATATTACGTCTCAAAATGCTCTTGCGATAAAAAATAACATACAAAACAAAGAATATGTGTTAGAACATCATTCTAATGTCGTTATAGAAAAGGATGATCCGAAAGCCGAATTTTTTAATTTGATGACAGAGACTTGGGATCCTCCAATCATTGTAACTACTTATGTTCAGTTTATGAATGCTTGCAACAGTAGCAACTCTTCAGCAATTGCAAGGATGAGTGCATTGTTAAATAGTGTAATTGTCTTTGATGAAGTGCAAACAATTAGTCCAAATCAGATTAGTTTATTTACGCAGAATTTAAATTTTTTATCTGAACAGGGTAATTCAACAATTGTTTTATCATCTGCCACGCAGCCTTGTTTTGATGAAATTGATACTCCGTTAAGATTTTCCCAAAATGCAGATATGGTAAATTTGACGCAAGACCAAATTGACGTCTTTAAAAGAGCGACCGTGTTGAATTACACAACAAAATACGGAATGGATGACAATGAATTCATTAATTTTTGTATAGAAAGGATCAATAAGTGCAGTTCTACTTTAATTAGCTGCAACACACAAAAAGAGGCTTATAACGCTTTTAGAGCTTTAGAAAAAATCTGCGATAAGGACAAAATTCATTTATTTCATTTATCAAACAATATGTGCCCGGCACACCAAAAAGACATTTTTGAAAAAATGAAAACTGATTTAGATGAAGTGATTGAGGAATGCAGGAAAGCAAAACAAGCAGGGAAGAAGATTGTTTGTGTAGCTACTCAGGTAATGAATGCTGGTGTAGATATTTCTTTCGAAAGTGCTATAAAAATTATGTCCGGTCTTGACGATTTAATACAAGTTATCGGAAGAGTTAACAGAGCGTGGGAATACAAAAATGGGGGAACTGTATATCTGGTAAATTTAAAAGATGAAAAACTTGCAAATCTGCCGGAAATACAAAGAGCTCAAATATGTACGCAATCAGTTTTGGTTAATACAAAATACGGAGAAGAAATAGAAATAACAGAGGAATTGATTGCCGACTATTATCGAAGACTTTATAAAGAGGCTGCAGACGAAATGAAGTATTATACAAAAATTGATGGTATAAAAGTCAGTTTGGTAGATTTGCTATCTAATAATAATTCGTTTGCAGATCAAGAAAGCAAAGATTACGCTTTTAGATATCCTTTTAAATCCGTGGGTGATGTGTTTAAAGTTTATCCGGACAATAAAATCAGCATAATTGTTCCTTATAAAGAAGGCGAAAAAATTATTGATAGTTTAAGGCTTCTTGAAAAAAATAATAATAACTTTGCCGCAATAAAAGATTTATTAAACAAAGCAAAACAATATACTGTAGATGTTTACGAATACAGAAGAGATGCCTTGTTAAAAAATGGAGATTTAGAATCACTATATAATGGAAATGTTTATGTTTTGTCCAAAGCTGCTTATGATGAAAATGTTGGTATTTGTATTAACGAAAAAGAAGTTACAGATTTTATATTATAAAGGAGGAATTTATGAAACATAGAAATACTGTAGAATTTGAAATTTGGGGACCTAAAGCATTATTTTCGGACCCTATTACCAGAGTAGGGGGAGAAAAATTTTCGTATCAGGTACCTACTTATGAGGCTATTAAAGGAATTTTAAAGAATTGCTACTTTAAGCCTACAATCACCTGGGTTATTGATGAAGTAAGAGTAATGAATCCCATCAAGACCAGAAGTATAGCAAATCGAATGCCAAAATACAATAACTCATCAAATGATTTGTCTTATTTCACTTATTTGGATGATTGCCGTTATCAGGTAAGAGCTCACTTCGTTTGGAATGAAAATCGGCCGGAACTTGAAGGAGACCGCAATGAGAATAAACATCATGAAATAGCCAAAAGATCAATTCGGCGTGGTGGACGACTTCCTATGTTTTTTGGTACATCTGAATGCGAATGCTATATAAAGCCTTGCGTTTTTGGTGAGGGAGAAGGCTTTTATGACAATATTTCGGAAATTAATTTCGGAATTATGTATCATGGAAAGACTTATCCGGATGAAGCTTTTTCGGAAGAGACAAAAGATAACCTGCATGTAAGGCTTGCAAATATTGTGATGAAAAATGGCGTAATTAAGTATCCTGCGCCAGAAGAGTGCATTCATCGTTTGATAAAGCCAATGAAAATGAAAATCTTTTCTAAGGAAAACAACAATATCACTTTTGTAGAAGAGGAGGCAGGTTGATAAATGTCATGGGCAAAATTATTATATGAAACTTATGAAAACAATGTAGGTAAGACGCAGAGCGATGGGATCGAATTGAACCCTCTCGCTCATACTAAAAAAAATGTTGATATCGAAATTGCTATTACACATAATGGTGATTTTTTGTCAGTTACAAAACTTGATAAAAAGGACGCGTCTACGTTAATCCCGGTAACGGAAAAGTCTGAAGCCAGAACAAATGGCGCTGAGGCACATCCACTTAATGATCAGTTGGCGTTTCTTGGCTGTGATTTCCGTAATTATTGCGAAAATGCGACCAAAAGAATCATTGATAAAAACGACAATTATATGAAGGGATTAAAAAAATGGGTTGACTCAACCTACAAACATCCTAAGGTAATTTCAATTTACAACTATTTAAGTAAAGGGCATTTAATCGAGGATCTAATTCATTCCGGCATTTTGAAGCTGAATGAAAACAATAAACTGGAAGATCAAAAAAGCTACGAAAAAATCATGGCAAGATTTAGGGTAGTAAGTGAAAATGCAAAAGAAGAAGAAGATAGGACGTGGAAAGATTATTCCTTAATTAACACATATGTTGATTATTACCTTTCTAATTTAGAGGGTGAAAAAGATATTTGTTATATCACAGGAAAATATGCTACAGTCGCCACAGTTCATCCAAAAGGAATTATTCCTTGCGATTTTGGCGCTAAGTTAATTTCTTTTAATGATTCAGAAGGTTTTACCTATCGAGGACAGTTTGAAACGCCGCAACAGGCATTAGCTATCAGTTATGAAGCTTCGCAGAAGATCCACAGCGCATTAAAATGGTTGGTAGAAAAGCAGGCGGTTTATGTTGGTAAAAAGGATAAGAGAGTATATATTTGCTGGACACCTAACGGAAAGAAATTGCCGGAACTTTTTAATCTGTTTGATGGTATGGATGAACCAGAAGAATCTGAAACGGGAGTAAAATACAAAGCAAAACTGCGAAATTACTTTTATGGGAAATATCAAGATGTAAAAATTGAAGACCAAATTGCAATTATTTCTTTAGATGCAGCAACCCCAGGCCGATTGTCAATTACCTCTTATGACGAGTTATCAGCAAAAGAATTCTGGAATAAATTAATTGAATGGGGAAGCGAACTTTGTTGGTGGCATAAAAAATACACGCCTAATGAAAAAATGTATTACATTCCTTCCACACCATCTTTCAAAGCTATTATTTCTTGTTGCTATGGTGTAGAAAGGGGAAAGTTTTTGGAAGTAGATGACAAATTAGAAAAAAAGTGTACAGAAGCTTTATTGGATTGTATGCTGCGCGGATATCCATTACCAAGATATTTTCTGGATGAGATCGTTTCAAGAGCTTCAAATCCATTATGTTTTAATAATAATAGGGATTTTGTTTTGTCTACAGCCTGTGCTGTAATTAACAAACATTATCATGATAAAGGAATCTATAAAAAGGAGGAAAAAGATTATATGAAATTAGACCTTGAAAACAAGGACAGAAGCTATCTGTTCGGCCGTCTTTTAGCAATTTGCGAAAAAGTCGAAACAAGTACCTACACTCCAAAAGATGACAAAACCCCACATGCTGTAAAGTTAATGAATCGTTTTGTATCTTACCCGATGTCTACTTGGGCCATGATCAACGAAAATTTGACATCCTATTTTGGGCAGCTTGAGCCTGGAGTAAGACATCACTACAAAACAATGATCAGCAATATTTTAGAGTCTTTAAATGAAGAAGATGAGAAATTGCTGAATTCTAAGTTAAAAGAAAGCTACCTGCTTGGCTATTATCTGCAGCGCGCAGAACTGAACAAGAAAAAAGAACCTAAAAAAACAACTGAAAACAAAAATGTTGAAAATCAGGAGGAAAAATAATATGAGTATTTTAGCAAACAAAATCAATTTTGTAGTATTGGTATCTGTAAACGAGGCAAATCCTAATGGGGATCCTTTGGGAGGAAATCGCCCCAGAACTGATTATAATGGACATGGAGAAATGTCCAACGTATGCATTAAGCGTAAGATCAGAAACAGATTACAGGACATGGGTGAGTTTATTTACGTTCAGGCGAATGATAGGTCCGATGACGGATTTAAATCCCTGAAGGAAAGAGCAGAGGCAAAGGTTGGAAAGAATTTATCTGAAAATGAATTTAAAAAGATTGCCTGTGAAAACTGGATCGATGTGAGAGCTTTCGGTGGCGTATTCGCATTTAAAGGACCTAAAAATAAAGATGAAAAGGAATCTAACAATGGAGTAAGTGTGGGTATAAGAGGACCTGTTACTATCCAGGATGCTAAGAGTATTTCCACTGTCGATATCGTAAGCAAACAGATTACCAAGAGCGTAAATGGAGAACCCAGTGATAAAAAAGGTACAGATACAATGGGCATGAGACACAATGTCTATTTTGGCCTCTATAAAATTACTGGTTCCATTAATGTCCGCTGGGCAAGAGAAACAGGTCTTACTGTAGAAGATACTGAAAAAATTAAAGAAGCTCTGGTTTCTTTGTTTATGGGTGATGTATGTCAGGCACGTCCTGATGGTTCAATGGAGGTTGTTACTCTGTATTGGTGGGTTCATAATGATGCGGACGGTCAATATAGCGCAAGAGAAGTATATGATTCCATCAAGGTAACATTAAAGGAAGATGTTTTGATCCCTGAATCTGTTGATGATTACAATATTGTTGTAGAAAAATTAGAGGGTCTGGAACCCGAAATTTTAAAGGGAAAGAATTTATAAACAATGTATCAAGAAGAAGATTTTCTTACTTTATCAGAATTGCAACATTTTTCTTTCTGTAAAAGGCAATGGGCTCTTATAAATATTGAACAGCAATGGATGGAAAATGAAAGAACTATATCCGGACATCTATTCCATGAAAAAGCTCATGATAATTCCAAAACAGAAAAAAGAGGAAATGTTATTACAACAAGAGGGATGTGGGTAAAATCCACCTCCCTCGGAGTTTGTGGTATATGTGATGTGGTTGAATTCCATAAAAATACTAATGGTGTAAGATTGATAAATTATCCTGATTTATGGATGCCTTATCCTATAGAATATAAAGTAGGAAAACAAAAGGAAGATGATAGCGACGCTATTCAATTATGCGCTCAAGCTATGTGTTTGGAAGAAATGTTTTGTTGTAGAATTGATGAAGGAGCTTTGTTTTATGGAGAGCTTAGAAGGCGCGAAATTGTGTTTTTTTCGGAAGAAATACGTGAAAAAGTCAAAAAATCTTTGGAAGAAATGCATGATTTGATGAGAAAGAAATATACACCTAAAGTTAAACCTAAAAAATGTGGGAATTGTTCTCTGAAAGAAATTTGTCTTCCTCGATTATTAAGAAATACATCTGTTGATAATTATATCAAAGAACAATTAAAAGCTATATAATGCAAAATCTGCTGTTCTAACCATAAGCACACATAAAAATCCTGGGAGGTTAGAACAGTAAAGTAAGGGAAATTCATATAAAAAAGTAATATTGCGAAAAAGAATTTTCGTCAAAAAACAATATATTGTGTTCTGCGGCATTTAAAACGCGATATATTGCTGTCGCACCCTGCGTGGGTGCGTGGATTTAAGTGTTGAAATTTGCTGTGGAAAATGGTATGCTTGATAGTCGCACCCTGCGTGGGTGCGTGGATTTAAGTATGGGTATTTAACAAAAGATAACTTCCTTTGGAAGTCGCACCCTGCGTGGGTGCGTGGATTTAAGTGATTACCCTGGATATCTACAAGCCCAAGGTAAAGGGTCGCACCCTGCGTGGGTGCGTGGATTTAAGTCTTTGTCGGAATCAAATTCGGGAGTATAACGCAGGTCGCACCCTGCGTGGGTGCGTGGATTTAAGTATCATTATACATCGGCAGTTTAATGTTGTCAATGTCGCACCCTGCGTGGGTGCGTGGATTTAAGTATACTGATGAATTGAGAGAGGCATACGATACTTAGTCGCACCCTGCGTGGGTGCGTGGATTTAAGTGATGAAGAAATAACAGATGTCGATGAAAGCGCACCGTCGCACCCTGCGTGGGTGCGTGGATTTAAGTATTGAGGGCGATTCAAAGCTAATGTCAGATTGGTGTCGCACCCTGCGTGGGTGCGTGGATTTAAGTGTGCCTATGAAATCTTTCCCCCAATGGGGCAAAGGGTCGCACCCTGCGTGGGTGCGTGGATTTAAGTATTTACTGATCCAGAGGGCTTGTAAGCACTAACCGTCGCACCCTGCGTGGGTGCGTGGATTTAAGTGTATTTATTACAATGATAATATGATTAAAAAGTCCGTCGCACCCTGCGTGGGTGCGTGGATTTAAGTAATTTGAAATGTAATCGTGAGATTCATCTGAGTTTATCGCACCCTGCGTGGGTGCGTGGATTTAAGTCAGACGTCTAACAACACCTTGTAGCCACCATGATCGTCGCACCCTGCGTGGGTGCGTGGGTTTAAGTATGACGACTTCGGCCTATCGCCAATTTCCCGTCCAGTCGCACCCTGCGTGGGTGCGTGGATTTAAGTTATCTGTTTATGGTAAATCATCCTCTGGAGGGCAAAGTCGCACCCTGCGTGGGTGCGTGGATTTAAGTAGTATTGGAAACACAAGAGTTTTTTTATTGCAAGTCGCACCCTGCGTGGGTGTGTGGATTTAAGTATTTTTGGTAGAAGGATTATAATAATACGTTTTTGTTGCACCCTGCGTGGGTGCGTGGATTTAAGTGCAAGTAATGAAACTGACCAATATGCGCATCCGTGGTCGCACCCTGCGTGGGTGCGTGGATTTAAGTTTCCAGAAACAGAAGCACCAGAAAATACAGCACCAGTCGCACCCTGCGTGGGTGCGTGGATTTAAGTCTTTTGGGCAAATTGCCCGATGTATCTATACCGGTCGCACCCTGCGTGGGTGCGTGGATTTAAGTTAAAAAGAACCATAGGGCTGATTTTGAATTTGAGTCGCACCCTGCGTGGGTGCGTGGATTTAAG
The DNA here is from genome assembly GCA_045579545.1 of Acetatifactor sp. Taxonomy (GTDB): domain Bacteria; phylum Bacillota; class Clostridia; order Lachnospirales; family Lachnospiraceae; genus Acetatifactor. The sequence continues at coordinate 10,802 of JAZNMF010000120.1, forward strand.
TCTCAACAGTTGTTCCAAGGCGGACACAGATCGCGTCGCACCCTGCGTGGGTGCGTGGATTTAAGTGATAACTTCTTGGGGATCCTTCCTATCGCGATCGTGGCACCCTGCGTGGGTGCGTGGATTTAAGTGGCTCTTATATGTTATCAGGAGTCGTAGATCTCCTTGTCGCACCCTGCGTGGGTGCGTGGATTGAAAAAATATAGATACGCTGGCTATCTGATCTTAGGACCGGTCACACCCTACGCGGGTGTGGATTAAAGGTGCACAATTCAATAACTATAAAGAAAGGAATTGTCATATATAATGAAAAAATTATTAAACACATTATACGTAACTAATGAAAAAGCCTATCTATCATTAGATGGAGAAACAATATATGTAGAAGTCAATAATGAAAAATTAGGACAAATTCCTTTGCATACCTTAGAAAGCATTGTTTGCTTTTCATATGCTGGATCGAGCCCGGCATTAATGGGAGAGTGTGCAAAAAGAAATATAAATATGGCTTTCTATAATCCATATGGTAAATTTTTGTGTAGAGTTGAAAATGTCCAAGAAGGTAATGTCTATTTAAGGAAAAATCAGTATAATATATCTGATGATAAGCCTAAAAGTTGCTTAGTTGCCAGAAATTTTATTCTTGGTAAAGTTTATAATTGCAAATGGATCTTGGATAAATTTGCAAGAAACCACAAAATGCAAATTGATGTTGAAAAAATTTCAAATATTATAAATCAGATTACCTTATCTTTTGATAAAATTAAAACAGAAACAGATTTGGATGCATTAAGAGGTATAGAAGGAGCGGCAGCTTCTTTGTATTTTGATGCTTTCGATGATATGATATTAAATCAAAAAGATGATTTTTATTTTCATGATAGAAGCAGAAGACCACCAATGGATAATGTAAATGCAATGTTATCTTTCGGTTATAGCCTATTAGCGAATGATTGTGCAGCGGCTTTGAATGGTGTAGGACTTGATGTCTATGCTGGATTTATACATAGAGATCGACCAGGAAGAAAATCGCTTGCTTTGGATCTGATGGAAGAGTTGCGTCCAATTTTAGTTGATCGCTTTGTTTTAACCCTTATCAATAATAGACAAATAAAAAAAGAACATTTTGTAAAATCAGAAAACGGTGCAGTAACTTTTACTGATCAAGGGAAAAAGGTATTTTTAAAAGAATGGCAGGAACACAAAAAAGAAGTTATAACTCACCCTTATTTAAATGGAAAAATCAATTGGGGATTAGTTCCTCATGTGCAGGCATTATTGCTCGCGAGATATTTGAGAGAGGATATAGATGGATACCCGCCATTTTTATGGAGGTAAATATATGTTGGTGCTAATTGCTTATGACGTAAATACTGAAGATAACGAAGGGAAGACAAGATTACGGCATTTATCCAAACAATGTTTAAATTACGGGCAAAGAGTACAGAATTCTGTTTTTGAGTGTATTGTAAATTACGGAGAAAGTAAACTATTAAAGGAAACTTTATTAAAGATTATTGATCCAGAAAAAGACAGTCTACGAATATACTATCTTGGAAATCATTACGAAAATAAAGTTGAGCATTTTGGTGTCAAAGAAGGTATTGACCAAGAAGGAATTTTGATATTGTAATTTGCCAATTTCTCTAATTTATTCATATTTTTGTCCTTTCTGTCGCACTTCGAAAGGGGTGTGTGGATTTAAGTAGAGAACAGGTAAAAGAAATGATTAACAAACGAAAAATACTCCGCTTTTAAGGGGGAGTATTTTTTATGTAAAAAGTTGATTTTCAAAATATTTTCTCTCATATTATATATGGAAATAAAATAACGCGGAGTAGAGCAGTAGGAAGCTCGTCGGGCTCATATCCCGAAGGTCGTGGGTTCAAATCCCTCCTCCGCTACTCATTGGTGTGTAGCTCAACGGCAGAGCGCTCGGCTGTTAACCGAGAAGTTGTGGGTTCGAGCCCCTCCATACCAGTTGTAATTCATCTTGATGTAGCTCAGATGGCAGAGCTCTCGTCTGATACGCGAGCGGTCGGAAGTTCAACTCTTCCCATCAAGACTTCATACAAAAGAAAAAATTTAAAAATATTTTTAAAAAGTGTTGACAGCACTAATTATATGTGATATACTGGTTTACAGATAAGGAAGTGCCTGTCCGAATCTGCTAACAATGTAATATTTACCTGAAAGGGTATCTATTGTTATGCAGCGGGAGAACTTTCTTTTTTTTGTATGTAAAGCAAGAACCAGTTATGATTGGCTTGGCGGCTGATCGGAATTATTCTAAAAATTTGTGAAAGGAGATTGCGAAAATGAAAAGAACGAATCGTAGTTATCAAGTGAATACCATAAACGCGATGGGCATGGATGCGCATCTCTTTTCCGAATGCTTATTTTCAGGAAAAACATACCCTAATCAGGGAAAAATTTGTGATAGTGGTGGTAATTTAAAGCCGAAAGAGTAATCTAAACCAGGCACTTAGACTATTTGAACGCTTATAAGCCATCAACTATCATACAAAATAGTTGGTGGTTTTTTATTTGCTGATTTAGCTCAGTTGGGAGAGCGTCTGGCTGTTAACCAGAATGTCGTAGGTTCGAACCCTACATTCAGCGCTTGGCTGGAGGCACACGGCCATAAGGACAATAAATCCTATAACGGAGGATACTTTTATGAGTGATAGTGATTTTAGCCGATTTAGTTTGAGGACTGTAAGCTAACTCGGTAGAAGCGGTGGACTGAAAATCCACAGGAGTTGGTTCGACTCCAACACAGTCCATTTGTAGATTTTTTGCTCTACAACAGTATTTACTTATCGTGCTTGATATAAGTACGTGGATTTAAGCCGTAATGATAAGTCCAGATTCGATTTATATTGGATCAAGAAATAAGATTCGCCATTATAATTCCAATCTGGAATTCTGCAGGATTAGCTCAATGGGAGAGCATCTGCCTTACAAGCAGGGGGTTATAGGTTCGAGTCCTGTATTCTGCACTATCGCCTCGTGGTCCAGTGGTTAAGACACCTGCCTTTCACGCAGGAAATGAGGAGTTCAATTCTCCCCGAGGTGACTGGAACAAAATTGTTCCTCCTAAAATAAATACGGATAAAGGAAACCAGGCACTTCCCTTATCCAGCTGCCCTTTGGGCAGCATATGCATGTGTGATGTTAGCGGATTAGCATGCCTGCCTTCCAAGCAGGTCGCGAGGGTTCGAATCCCTTCACGTGCTCTGCGAAGGGTCGCGCCCTTCATCCCACTCTTTGAAACGGAGTGAGGTATTAAAACATATCCAGTAAGTTGGGACGATAGGTAGCTCTGGGAAATATTTTATCTAAAAATTCCCGAATATGCTCCGAGGTAGATTAGAGCTGGAAACGCAATTGTTATAAACAATTGCGAACATGCAGGTGTGGTATAATGGCTATTACGATACGTTGCCAACGTGTAGACGAGGGTTCAATTCCCTTCACTTGCTCTTGCCTCTTAAAGAGGTGATTAAAAAGGAGAAAAATTATGAAAAGACGAATACGAATACCTTTCCTTAATATTTGCGGGAAGGTAGCTCAGTAGGTTAGAGCAGTGGCCTTATAAGCCATGTGTCGAGGGTTCGAATCCCTTTCTTCCTACTTTACAAAATAAAAAATATACAACATTTGCTTCTTTAGCGTAGCGGCTAACGCAACCGACTGTCTCTCGGAAGATCAGGGGTTCGAATCCCCTAAGAAGCGCTTGATTGGTAGGTAGTCCAATGGGCATTCCTCCTTCAAAGAGTCCTGTTAGGTGCAGGACCGCCAATCATTATGCCTCAGTGGCGCAATTGGCAGCGCGACTGCCTTGTAAGCAGACGGTTGTAGGTTCAAGTCCTATCTGGGGCTCTGCAGAATGACGTGGACGAGGAAACACACCATCCTCATAAGATGGGATATGCCGGTTCGACTCCGGCTTCTGCAATCAAAATTAGAAATCATTAAAAGGAGAAATAAAAATGTTACGACTGCGATTACGACTCCTGCAGTTGCAGGCAAATAAAAATGAATAATATGCACCCGTGGTGAAAATGGAAAACGCATGTGATTTAAGCTCACACGCCTTAATGGCTTGTCGGTTCGAATCCGACCGGGTGTATTATGCCCGATTGGTGGAACTGGAAGACACACCTGACTTAGGATCAGACGCCTTGAGCATGAGGGTTCGACTCCCTCATCGGGTACTATAGTCATATGGCGCAACAGGCAGACGCGATAAGCTCAAACCTTATAGGTTCCGGGTTCGAATCCCGGTATGACTACTAAAATGGGTCCCGGGGATCCAGTGAAGTGCGGCGAGGTTCGAGTCCTCAAACCAACCGGTTCGACTCCGGCTGGTGCATGGTGCAAAACTTCACATACATAAAAAAATGAAAGGAGATTCCGCAAATGGAAGAGTATTATTATTATCAAAAATTGAATAAGAAAACTATTTGGGGAATTATCCAGTAGAGGTAGCTGATCAGACTGTAAATCTGATGCCTTCGGGCTCGGGTGGTTCGACTCCATCATTCCCCACTGGTCGGTAGTCCAGCGGCGAAGACAGCTGACTGTAAATCAGCCACAAAGAAACATCGTGAGTTCGAGTCTCACCCGGCCAACTATGGCTCATTCGTCTATCGGATAGGATAGCTGGTTCTCAGCCAGCAGAGGTAGGGTTCGATTCCCTCATGAGCTGCTTAAATATTAAAAAGAAAGGAACTAAAAAAATGAAACGAAAACGTAAGTGCCGAAAACCGAATAAAATTATGCGTCAGTAGCCAAGTGGTATGGCAACGGGCTTTTAACCCGTATACCGCAGGTTCGAATCCTGTCTGACGCATTAGCTGGTGATAATGTGTCGTCAGGTTACAACAATATCCGTTGCAATGAACCTGTATAGCTTAGCTGGTAGAGCAGCTGACTCTTAATCAGAAGGTCCGGGGTTCGATCCCCCGTGCAGGTACTTATCGGAATGTGGCCAAATTTGGTAAGGCTCGTGATTTGGGATCACGAAAGTGTGGGTTCGAATCCCATCATTCCGTCTGGGTAAATAAGAAAATACCCAAAATATCAATCATATTGATAATAAGAAGGAAAACTATAAACCCACTCCGCTTTGAAAGAAAAGTGAGGCTGCGAGTTCCAATAACAACCCAGTGGGAGTGTAATAAAGTAATGGAGCAACCTGTTAACTTGGCAGGGAAGAGCAGTTTGGTGAGGGTAGTAGGTACAGAACTACTAAAGAGAGTATATGCGGTACTCTTAATCTGGATATGCGGTCCAGTCCCAAGCGTTTAAGGAAACATAAATGGCTCAAGATAACTATAAAATGTGTAAGCAATTTATAGCTGAATCTACTCCGATTATCTGGGAACCGAGATGGACTCCACTAATCCCCTCTATGTATGTACGGCTAATCTTAATGAGGTATAATCTGTATGCGCCTCATGTTGGAACTACCGAGTATAGAAAAACTCAGCAACGACAATCAGACTGTTGTTAGGGTATTCGGAGTAGCTGGCATAGGGAAGTTCGCACAAGTTAAATATGGGGCTTTAGCTCAGTTGGGAGAGCGTCTGCCTTGCACGCAGAATGTCGTGGGTTCAAGTCCCACAAGTTCCACTTGGTTCTTTGGCTGATTGTAAAATTAGCTGAGGGACCGAATACCAAAAAGGAGAGCATTCTATGTTCCAGCCTGAAAAATATCGAAAAATCTATCAAGAATTGAAAAACTCAAAAAGAGAAGATATTTTGCAAGCGGTTATAACATCGGAAGATGAAGAAGAAAAGGAGTTCTTCCGGATGATTTATAATTATTTGATAAGTAAACAAATTGCCTCCAACAATCAAATATGATGATATAGCCAAATTGGTTAAGGCCCTGGACTGCAACTCCAGTATTTCCGGTTCAAGTCCGGATATCATCTTTTTGAAAAATTTTCAATCATATTATTAGTAAGAAAAAGAAAGGAAAAACAACCATGAAAGCACTTGTTTTTATGCATCGAATTTCATCCAGTTGGCAGCAATCCAGAAGATCATCTTGTGGATCTAATTGTTATACGGAAAATTCGAAGCATAATGTGTAGTGTGAGTAAATGTTCGTAATATAAATGCAAACTACTCAAGGACTATCCTTATGTGGATGGTCCTTTTTGTATACTTTTTGCCACTATAATCCTAATTGGCAAGGAAGCGGTTTCGAAAACCGCCAGTAACCGTATATCGGCGTTTCGGTTCAAATCCGAATGGTGGCGTTTGTGTTTTAAATATATGCTGCTATAACCCTAATTTGGTAAGGGAGTAGTCTTGAAAACTACCAGTAACCGGGTGACCGGCGTTTCGGTTCGAGTCCGAATAGCAGCGCTCATTTACTTATATTTTAGTATAGGCTGCGTTGACAGATACGGAATTGTCCTGGTTTGGAAGACCATGGGCTCCTTAACGGGAGAGTAGGTTCGACTCCTACACGCAGCGCTTATCCTGATGTAACTCAGTTGGTTCAGAGTGCCCGTCTGATACGCGGGTGGTCGAAGGTTCGAATCCTTCCATCAGGACTGTGACCGTGGTAGACTTGGTAATACACCGGATTGTGGCTCCGGATCATGTGGGTTCAAATCCCATCGGTCACCTTGGCTCTAATAAATGGGAACCAGAAAGGAAGAGAAAATGAGAAGATTATTTATTATGAGAAAAGATCTGAATATGTCTGCGGGAAAGTTGTCTGCTCAAGTTGGACATTGTGTGGAAGCATATTGGATGAGCATAATTAAAGAGAATGCAGAAAAAGAACCGGCCAATGATGTTTATAACATCAAAAACATTCAAATCCAAAAAGATATTTTTGAAGAATATATTATGGGGCCTTTTGTAAAAACCGTTTGTGCTGCAAAAAACAAAAATCAATTAATGAAAGCAGTAGAAACAGCAGAAGCATTAGGTTTGATTGAAGGAAAAGATTACTTTCTCATTAAAGATAACTGTCTTACTGAATTAGAACCAGAAGAAATTGATGAAAATGGAATTGGAAGAACTTTAACCGGCATTGGATTTAAACCTCTTCCAGATGATATCGCTCATCAAATTAGTAAAAAATATCAGTTGTATAAGTAACTCCATAGAGTTACACATGGGCGCTTCATCCAGAGGTAAGGATGACGGTCTCCAAAACCGTTCACGACTGTTCGAATCAGTCAGTGCCTGTTTTGCCGGCATAAGTCCATAATCGGTATTGGCGCGGCTTGCTAAGCCGTTTATCTGTCAAAAGGTATGCAGGTTCGAGTCCTGCTGCCGGCGTTTTGTCTTCGTAGTATAATGGATAGTGCAAGGGGTTTCTACCCCCTTAATGCGGGTTCGATTCCTGCCGGAGACATTATAGGGGCTTGGTATAAAGGTTATTACAACGGACTCTGACTCCGTAGATCATGGTTCGATTCCATGAGCCTCTGTTATAGGGCTGTCGTTTAAGTGGTTAAGACACAGCACTTTGACTGCTGCATTGCCGGTTCGAATCCGGCTGGCCCTGCTTTATCCGCATATTTCAATGGAAAGAATACTTGGCTACGAACCAGGCAATGGGGGTTCGAATCCCTCTGCGGATATTTTGATCTCTTTAAAAATCTTTTATTTTATTTTCTTTCATATTGTTTTTGTAGAAAAATAGATAGCAGGAGACTAAGGTGTAATGTCCAGTAGGATACAAAGAATGTAATGAAGATTGTTTCCATTATAATGAAAGGTAACTAATGATATGCAAGGATCAAAAAAAAGTAGCAAAAAAAGTTGGTCAAAAGGCAGAGGACCATCCTCTTTAAAATCTGAAATAAAGTTTTCTATTAAGAAAAATAAAAAGTGGCTTAACAAAAAGACAAGGAATACTCTAATTTTAACCAAAAGAAGCGGATATAAAAAATTAGCAAAAAACAAAGCATATGAATATGTAACATAAAATATATTAAAGAATTGCACTCGTTCATAACAATGAGTGCAAATTTCTATTTTTAGGTAAAAATCCGTCATATTTTTCTTAGAGAAATACATAGGAGAGTACATTATGAAAAAATCCTTACTGAACTTAATCAATGATCCAAAAGCAGTAATATTCCTTGATATTGACGGCACTTTAACTGCTTACGAGTGTGGTGAGAGAAACCACAATGCCTGCCCGGATGAAGAATGGGAATCTTATTTGAACGAAAACAATCCTTACGAAACGCTGCAGCCTTTAAAAACAATGCAGCGCTGGCTTCAGGAAAAAACAAATAATGATAAGAAAATTTCAGAAAGAATCTTTGTATGTACCGTTGTTTCCGGAGAAAGAGAAATAGAAGTCAAAAGAAATTTTATCAAAAGACATTTTTCCCAGATTCCTCAAAATCATGTAATGTATGTATATCATCAAAAGGATAAGATTCTCATTCTAAAAGAAGTGCATAACTGTTTGTTCCGTGATTTGGATCCTAAGTATATCGTTATGATAGATGACACTGCTGCCGTATTGACTGAGATTCAAAACCGGTCCGAATATACAACAGTTCATATCAGTTCATTTGTAGATATATACGTTACTTAAAACTTTTTTATGTAGATAAAGGAAAGTAACTTGTAACCTTCAAACATTTATTGTAATATCTATTGTGAGCCACACACTAAGGAGAAGAATATGGAAAAAAAATTTACAAGCGAAGAATGGGGAGGGCTTCATCTGGAATCAATGAAAGTTGATCCAGACAAAATGGCCAGAAATATGGAAAAAGTAATGATAGAAGGTATGGGAACCATCCGACATCTGGTAAATCAAGGCCAATTAAAGACAAAATGGGACTGCATTAAGTTTCTTACCGGTTATGCTAAAGGATGTAATGTAGAAATGATGCCAACCATACTGATATTTATGATTGATGAATTAGAACTAAAAGAATAATTGCTTATTTAAACTCTCGGACCTGTTCCCGAAAGTTTTTATTTTTATCTTATTTGTATTGATAAAAATCCTTCATATTATCAATAAATGTAAAAGGAGAAGATTAATTTTGCAGGCAGAAGGAGAGAAAATATATGAAAAAAAGAATCTTAGAAGAATTGCAAAAAATCGAAAAAGAAAATAATGTAAAAATCTTGTTAGCTGTTGAATCCGGCAGCAGGGCCTGGGGCTTTGCATCTCCAGATAGCGATTATGATGTTCGATTCATTTATGTCAGAAAGAAAGAGGATTATCTGCGTCTGGATAAAGTTAAAAGTATTATTGAATGGCGTTTAGATGACGTGCTTGATATAACCGGTTGGGACCTGATGAAAACGCTCCAGCTTTTGCACAATTCTAATCCCTCTGTATTTGAATGGTGCAATTCACCAATTATTTATTATGAAGCAAAAGAGTTTTCAAAAGTAAGAGAGCTGCTGCCTAAGTATTTTTCGGTAAAGAAAAACTTGTATCATTATCAACATATGGCTGATACAAACTACCGAGAATACTTAAAGGGCGATATGGTTAGAGTAAAGAAGTATTTCTACGTGCTTCGGCCAATCCTGGCTGCAAAATGGGTCCTGGATAAACGTACTGCGCCTCCAATGTTGTTTGATGATCTGGTGGCAGCAGAGATGGATAAAGGGCTTATTCCTGAGTTAAATAAGCTGTTAGAAATGAAGAAAACAGTTAGTGAATTAGGAGTAACAAACCGTATCGAATCATTTAATCAGTACATTGAAAAAGAATTACCGGAACTTAAAAAGTATGCTAATGCTGAAAATGAAAAAGAAATGGAAGAGTGGAAAGATTTGAACGACCTGTTTTTATACTTGGTGAATATTTAAATTATATTGTTGTTTTGGCAGATAAGTTTATTTAACTGATTAAGAAGGCTTGTTTCTACGAAAAATCTTTCATATTAATAGTGAAGAAATAGTAATCATTCCTAATTTTAAAGGAGGTATATTATGAAAGAGAATAGAGAGCAAGTTAATAATTTGGTAAATCTTTTGGACGGATATACAGAAAAAGGCGGTCATCATCTGAATGTAAATGTGCTCAACAGAGAAACTCTTCTGGATGCTCAGAAACATCCGGAAAAATATCCTCAGCTTACCATTCGTGTAAGTGGATATGCCGTAAATTTTATCAAATTGACGCCAGAGCAGCAGGCAGATGTAATCAGTCGAACTTTCCACGAAGCAGTGTAAAAACCACAATATATAGTGCAAAAATTAGAAGAACCCGCAAAATAGCGGGTTTTTCTGCTAAATTTTATAAAAATTTTAGAAAATATTGCAAAAATCCCAATATAATGGGTTTACAAACCCAATAATATGGGTTACAATAATGTCAAGAAGGAAAAGTTAAGCAGGATTCCTTTTTTGCAGAGACGAAAAATGGTATAGTGGCTATTTTTGTAAGACAGATTAAATTCTGTCTTTTTTTTCTGCATTTTCTTCTAACTTATTTTCACTCATATTCATAGTACAAACAAAAATAGGAGGAAAATATGTTTAAGAGAGATTCATTCAATCAAAAAGAATACGAGGAAAACTTAAGACATTATTCTTACGGCAAGCAGAGGATCTATGTGGATATGGATGGAACCATTGCTTTATGGCAGTCAGACAAAACCTTAGAGGAAATCTGCAAGCCAGGATACTTTAAGTATCTTCCGGCAATGGCCAGCTCCGTCGGGGCAATCAATATTTTGCTTCAGGATGATCAGTTTGAAATTTTTATTCTTTCTTCCATCATGTGTGAGCATGCCAAGATTGATAAAAATATTTGGTTAGACGGCCACCTTCCCACCTTAGATGCTGCGCATCGCATTTTTGTTCCATATGGAGCTAATAAGGCAGATTATATCGGCGAAACAAGAGAAGATGATATCTTGATCGATGATCTGACACAGAACTTGCACCAGTGGCGTGGAGTTGGAATCAAGATGTTAAATGGTATCAATGGAACTAAGGGTACCTGGAAGGGACATGTAATTTCATCAAGAATGGACAGCGAAAAGATGGCTAAGGCCATTAAGGCGCTTGCCCAGGCAGAAAGAGCAGCATAAGCTGCTTTTTCTTTTTGCAAAAAAAAGATAACCCCAGGCGCATAGGAATGCTCAGTATATAATACCTACCTCATTTTGAGACCCAGCGTACTCCTTCAAAAGTTATCTTTTTATAAATTCTATCATTTTTTTAAAAAAGTTTCAAGTTTTACCGGAAAAATATCGATCTGGTGACCTTATATAAGTAGAGGGAAAATTTTTTGCAAATTAATTGGTCAAATGAATAATAACTTTCCTTACATAGATAGAGGAAAGTTCCCTCAATATTGTATAGGGTAAAACCCGGAAAGGAAAATCATGACAAAGAAAACAGAAATCCCAGAAATCATTATGCAGGCAACAAAAAAGAGAGCAGAAAACAGAACTCAAGAACTAATTACTTTTTTAAGTCCTATCCATTCGGAAGAAGCTGATGAATTAATCAGAAAGGCAAAAAATCTGGAAGCAAGTGCTGATTTTGCAGAAGAAACATTTGAAGCTTGGATACAATGCAATGAAGTATTAAGAAAAATTGAGAAGTTCAAAGATATGAGATTGTATTGCTGGTTGACTTCTACCGGTGACCTTGCAGATGAGCAGCAGGAGTTATTGAGAATGTTGTGGCTTGCAAATGATTTGGCAACTGAGGTCGGAAACGATTTATTTTCTCTTGAGGTAGAAGGTGAAGAGAAAAAATTAATAGATAACATGTTGGATTGGGTGGAAGCTGTAAAAGGCGCAATCAAAATCATTCTTGAGTCTCTGGCAAATGAATTTCCAAAAGATATTCACCTGCAAAAGTTGCTGAATAAAACGCAAAAATTAGTTTCAGTTTTAGAGTCCTTTAAAAAATATAATTAATTTGCAAAAAAGTCTCCGCTATTATTGTGGAGATTTTTTGCTTAAAAAGGATTTTCAGATGTATAAAATTACAATATTTATAATCATATGCATAAATCAATTGACTTTAAGTTGTTTAATGTTAAATATATGCAGTTTATATGCAAAAAAGAAGAAACTTTTTTATGCAAAAATTTGCAATCCCCTTATTCTTTATTATATAATGTGGAAAATTGAACATAAAATCAAAATAGAAAATAGACACTAAAGCAAAGGGCGCGATGCAATGGAAGGCAAAATCATAAATTTAAAAGAGCGAAGTAAAAGAAAAAATCAAGAAGCTCAGAATGCTTCCGCCGAATATGATTCGTTACTTAGTCAAAAAGAACTAAAATATAATAATACAGGAAAGATAAATCAAAAAGACATTGACGAATTATTTGAGGGTCTTTCCAGAATTGCAAAAACAAAAATTGAATCCATATCTACAAATCGAAGTCTTTGAAGACAAAATTAAAGGAGCATATATGAAAGATAATAGAGTAAAAACAAATGCCTATTTAGAGAAAGAAAAAGAAAGATTATCTCAGGAGCACCAGAAAGATCTTAGCGAATACGAAGCTATGATGGCTCAAAAAGATTTAAAATTCAATAATACAGGAAAATTAAGCGAAAAAGATATTGACGACATCCTTAAGGGGATGGCTACACTCCATAAAGACCAGTCTTTAATCGACCAGAACAGAGTCGATAGGGGGCTTAAGTCGGTACTGGAAGACGCAGAAATCAATATAGACGAAGTTATAAAAGAAGAAAGAAAAAAAGCAAGAGAGGAGGTCACAGGATTCAAAGTCCTGTAAAAAGAAAACCCCGTTACGAAAAGTAACGGGGCTCTTTTTATGCGTCAAAATCAATATGAAATTCATCCAATGCTGCTTCGTAATCATTTATATCAGATAATTTGGATACAATGTGCCGACCTTCAAGATTGAAGTATTCTTTATCCAAAGCAAAAAGTTTGCTGATAGCGGCATTGATCTGATTTGTTAAAAGATCTTTGGCTTTGTTTACATCAACATTTGCTGCCAATGCATATTCATATTTTTTCTTTGCGCTTTTATATAATGCTAAAAAGTGAGCAAAAATCATGAATCGCTTTATACAAAAAAGCGCACTAAGTTTAAAATCTCCCATAGAAATGAACATATTATTTTCTCCTTTAGTCGTAAATTTATAAGTAATATGATTGAATTTTAGTCTTTAAAAAAGAAACTCCAGAACAATATCTGGAGTTCTTTTTTGAGGATGTTAACCAGCAAAAGTAGCAATAGTTTCAAGAATAGATGTCATTTCATCGTAAGAATATGTTCTGGAACTATCAAAGATGTGTCTCTTTTCGATTCTGAAATATTCAATATCCAAAGTAGATAACTTATTCATTGCTTCATGCAATGTGCCACGTAATCTTGCATTAAGATCTTCTTTGGGATCATTCAATTCTACAGTATTGAAATTAACAAGACCACCTTCAAACCTCTCTACCGCTGATATGGCGTTCTGATAACGTCCATAAGCATGAGCAAATTTCATGAATCTGTCGGTACATACAGCTGCTGCATTTTTAAAATTGGATTTAGATACTAACATTTTTTTACCTCCTGCGTAGCTCCCCCTATCAGGAGCTGCTTATAATTTTGTTTTCAGCCCCTTTGGGGTTACAATGTAGATAGGCACATTGTTTAAATACCAATATTCAATTTTCTCTTTTTGCTGTATTAAGCTTTATTAATGCTTGCAACAGTAGAAGTGGTAATGATATTACCGAGTTTGCCTTTGTAGAAGATGTCGTGTTTCAGCACGATTTCTACTCTGCTGCCTACCATAACAACAGGAATTTCAGCCAGCATGCAAGCGCTGTTTCCGAAACATCCGCCAGAAATGGTCATCTCTTCACGATTGATAACATAAATAGAACCAGTAACAGTTGTAAAAAACATAATTTTTCCTCCGCTTTGCTCCTCACCAGGAGCCGTTATTTTGTGTTGGCCCTGTATAAGGGTAAGCTGTGTCTGCTTAATTTCTCCATGTTTTCTTTAGTTGCATATAATATGAAAGAAAAAAGTGTTTTTAGTTTTTAAAAATCACTCATATTAGTTTTGAAAAATAGAAAATAGGAGGATCAAATATGATCATAATTAGCAAACTGAAGAAAATGGGTAGTTTAACATCAGAAGAGTGTGGTATTTTAAAGGCACTTACACCAAAGGATGCGTTATATGTTTTAAGCTTACCCGAAGGATCCATGGGAGTCGCAACTTTTCAGGTATTGTCAGCTTTAAAATGTAAGCTCGAATTTGTAAATGTCCCGGAAGTGCCCCCTCAGGCTCAGTTGGCAGCGGACTTTTTTCACTACGGAAGACTTAGCTCGGCTGCCAAGAATAACGAAGAAATCGTTATTTTAGTAGAAGGAGAAGAAAAGCTGGAAGGTATTGACTCTGAAAGTATGGGAATCAAATTTGTTGCAAGCTTATTTGAATTGGACAAATTTAAGCAGACAAAGAAAAAGGCCCCCAGAAAACCTGCTCCGGAAAAAAAGGAAATAAAGCCTGCAGTGCCTGCTGAAGAAAAAAAAGAAGAGAAGAAAGAAGAACTCTTTCCTATGAATGAGCCGGTCGAAAAAAAAGAGGAAGATGATATGATTCCTGCGGCAATCAATGATCGTCCCGTTTATTCTGATATGGAGAGCATGAAGGCTTTTGCAACAGCATTGAACGATATTCCTGAGGCAAAAAAAATTAAAACTTTTATCAGTCAGAATATGCATGCTATTAGTGAAGCTGTAAAAAATGCATCTGACAGTGAAATCGGTCTTCAGATCTTACTGCAGACAAAGCTCGGAAGAAGCGATGGTGACATGGTTTGGGGTGTAATCCATAAGCATTTTGATGTGCTTAGGAATACTCTGAAAGGAGAGTAATAATGGAAAAATATAATATTTCATTGATGCTTGGTGACATTACAAAAGTTGCCGATCAATTTGATGCTATCGTAAACGCTGCTAATAATTCCCTTTTGGGAGGAGGCGGCGTAGATGGGGCAATTCATAGAGCAGCGGGGCGTGGATTATTAATGGAATGTATGAAGTTAAGAGGATGCGAAACCGGTGAGGCAAAAATCACAGGAGCCCATAAACTTCCATGCAAGAATATTATCCATACTGTTGGCCCGGAATATTATCCGGGATTCAGGGAAGCTCCTGTGCTTTTATATTCAGCATATTGCAATAGCTTAGAAATGGCAAGACTTCATGGTTTGAAGAAAATTGCCTTTCCTTCTATTTCTACAGGCATTTATTCATATCCAGTAGATGAGGCGGCAGCAATTGCGATTAAGGCAGCTATGGATTTCTTGAAACATAATCCTGATTATGAAATCACTTGGGTTCTTTACGACGACGAAACATTTGCAGCATATGATGCTGTATTAAAAGAAAAAACAAATTAAAACAAAAGAGAAAGGAGATTAATATGTTAAGATATCATAATATCACAAAAGATGATATGTTAAATGGAGATGGCTTGCGCGTGGTACTTTGGCTCGCAGGGTGTGAGCATCATTGTAAGGGCTGCCAGAATCCGCTTACCTGGAATCCGGATGGCGGTTTAGAATTTGACCAGGCGGCAAAAGATGAACTTTTTGAGGCCTTAGGAAAAAATTATATTTCCGGATTAACATTAAGCGGCGGAGATCCTATGCTTCTGGCCAGAAGAGGAGAAGTTCTTGCTCTGGTAAAAGAAGTTAAAGAAAAATACCCGGAGAAAACCATCTGGGTATATTCCGGATATACGCATGAAGAGCTACTTGCAGATAAAACGGCTGTCGAAATTTTAAATTTTTGCGACGTTTTGGTAGATGGAAAATTTGTGGAAGAGCTGAAAGATGTGAAATATCATTGGGCAGGCTCCACAAATCAGCGGGTTATCAGGTTAAGATAAGAGAGAGGTCTGTATGAGTCGAATCAAATGTCCTTATTACCAAGAAGGCTATTGTGTTTTTAGCAAGTTTGTAGAAGATCAGCTTGAGTCAGAAACGCAATGGGAATGTGACGGTTCCGAAGAAGAAATGAACGAATGCGGAGTGATTTCTGTATAACAAAACAAATCACACAAGAGAAAGGAGAATGCAATGCTTCGATTTGTTAATTTAAAAGAACAATATCCAACAGAGAATACAAAAACATGGATTGTTATGAGAAATCCAGAAAATATAAAAACGCTTATCAATAAAAACGAACATTTTTGGATCCCGGAATTAGCTCCGTCAGAAGCATTTTACAGCTACTGCATGAAAGTAAAAAATGCAGGAAATTGGACAAAGGAATTTTTTAATGAAGTATATGTCCCAAGATATATTGCTGAGTTGAGAAATAACAGTGCTGCAATGAAGTATTTGGCGTTCTTAAATGCAACCGAGAGCAATATTAATATCGGTTGTACTTGTATGAATGAGCAGATGTGCCATAGAAGCATTTTGGCTGGCATTATGATGCATTGCCGACCAGATATTGAGGTTGAGAGGGCTTATTCCGCCAATCAATACAAGCAAATAGGACGAAGCTTTTTTCAGTAACATTCGGCAATTTGTTGCCAAAGATTTTAAAATTTGTATTGTATTTGGTTTTTGATCTCGTTCCGATCCATTAAGGACCGAAAAAATTAAAAAAGTTGCAGGAAAGCGATATGTTTCTGGTATTAGTGTCCTGCGTAAGCAAAAAAAGATGCAAAATGCATCTTTTTTTTGCTATACATAACCTCCATTTTTACGTTTTCAATCATATTAATGTCAAACATAATTAACACAATATGAAAGGAGAAAACACAAAATGGCAAAAAATAGCACAAATGTAGATACCCAGAAATCCCCGGTTATTGATCTGCCGGAATATTATACGGCTGATGATATCCGTACAATTCTTCGACTTGGCAGAACCCGAGCTTATCGGCTTGTTGAAGAAGCGTACAAAGATAAAAATATGTTCACAGTTAGAATGATTTGCGGTATGTATCGTATTGAAAAAAGATCTTTCGATGCATGGTTAGAACAACAGTAATATTGTCTAACCTAATACACAAAAGTATATACATCTTAAGTGAAGTAATTCGACAAAATATGACACAAACTAATGGAAAAATACAGGACCGTATGATATAATATTATGGTCATATTAGTACGGTCCTTTTTAAAGAAAGGAACGAAAAATGAAAACAGACAAAAGAACCTTGACAATTCCAGAAAATACAATTTTAACGAATAGCTCAAAAAAATGGTACTTCTATTACAAATGCCTGGAAGATGATTATACTATTTCTTTTAAGAAGTATGAATACGAAAGCAAAAAAGAGGCAGAACGTAATTACCTGAAAATAGTAAAAGAATTTGATAGCAAGATTAGCACCATCAGAAATTCAATCGATATTTCTTTTTCTTTTAAATCTTATCTTCAATACTGGTTATATGAAGTCCAGTATCCTAAAGTTGCTAATCGAAGAAAAGTTGTTCTGAATCATATGGTAAACAACATTATCATTCCAAGTATGCCGGAAAATCCATTACTTACAAGGGTTACCACAGCATATTTAGATAAGTTATTTGCAACATGCAAAGGACATAGTGAAACATCCGGATGGATGTCACAATTAGTCATTAGCACGGTATTGAAATCAGCAATCGCAGACCAGTACCTTAAAGCAAATCCAATGGATGGCATAAAACGATTCAAAAGGAATAAACCAAACTTTCAGGTCATTAGTAATAAAGATATACCAAAATTTTTAACAGAAGCAAAGCTTTATGGAATGAATTCAACAAGTTCAGAGGGCTTGTATCTTGAAATACTTCTTGGTTTATTCTGTGGTATCAGAAGAGGAGAAATAATGGGACTTCGTTTTGATGATTTTGATGTGGAAAATCAAACAGTAACCATTAAACGACAGCTTTCTTATATTGTAGATCATTCTGTTGGGGAAAATGGCGATAAATTCTCAAGAAAGGGTGTAGCAACCATATGTCCGAAAACAGATAATAGTTACAGATGCTTGAAAATCCATTCCGTTATTTTCGAAGAACTCGAAAAACGTAAGCAACTCATCGAAATCTACAAAGACCGAGATGATTATATCCATGATAATGACGGATATGTATGTTTACTAAGAAATGGAGCTTTTAAAACTGATAGCGCTATATCTTCTGGTGTAAAAAAGATTGCTTTGCGTAGCGGAATTCCTCCCGTTTCCTGCCATGACTTAAGACATACTTGTGCAACAATGTTAATGGAATTTGGCGTGGAAATCCCTGAAATTGCAAAAGTGCTTGGACATACAAACCCGCATACAACATTAGATCTTTACTGTACTACAACAGAAAGTGAACAGGATATTGCGGAATTATTTGATGACAACTTAATTTTGTCTAATACTGAAGGAGCTGAGTAATGGTATGCATGTTGTAAAATATGAAATGCCTGAAATCAATCCGGCAATCCTACATTCCGAAATTGTTGACTGGAAATTTCAAGAAAAATTATTCAAAGATCATGGAAAATACTGTATTCGTTATAAATTGGTATTTGAAGATGGAAGAATCGAAAATAGACAGAAAGGTGGTTTTAAAACAAAGAAAGATGCAATAACAGAAAGGCAATCCATGATTGCAAAATTACATAATCATGAATTCGCCTCATTTCCTAATATTACTGTAAAAGAATTCTATGATTATTGGCTGTATTACCATGTCATGAAGGAAAAGAAATCATCATACGGTACTTTCATGACATACAGAAACGTAATTTATAATTACATGGTACCTTTGATTGGAGACAGAAAACTTATTTCCATCAAACGAAGTGATTTGGTTTATTTTTTATCACAGATTCCATACAAAAGCGTATTAAAGGCAGCAGAACATGTTATCCGAATCTCTTTTCGTTTCGGAAAAGCAAAAAACCTTCTGGAATATAATCCGTCTCTTAGTGCGATAAATGATAATAAAACAAGATTACAGATGGAAAATAAGCAAAATCCAGAAAATACAGAAAAAGCCCCTGTTGCAAATAGAAGGCCAACCTATTCCATTGAGCAAGTTTGTCGTTTACTTGCTGTATGTAAAGCAAAAAAATCCATGGTTTATCTGCCTTTACTTGTTACATTAACAACAGGATTGCGAATAAGTGAACTAATAGCATTAAAATTTAGTAATATTGATACCTTTGACAATAAACTGTATGTAGACTGTCAGCTCGGACGAAAATTAGAATTTATGGAGGAGAACGATAATGTTCGAAACCAAGAATGCGACACAAAATCCGAAAATGGTGTCAGAACTGTTACTCTTGCCGACTTCACTCTGGAAGAAATTGTTCTTGAAAACAAAAGGAGAAAAATGAATGGAGAGATTAATTCTTCTTATATTTTTTGTATGGAAGATGGCTCACCGGTTCATAGAAGTTATTTCCAAAAAGAATATAAAGCAATGGTTGAAGTTGCTGGATTGCCATATATCCATTGGCATGACCTTAGACATACTTACGCCACTATTCTTTATAACAATGATATTAATTTAAAAGCTATAAGCAAGTCTTTGGGGCATGCTACAGAATATTTCACCAAAGCAGTTTACATTGAAGCAGAAAATATTTTGCCTATTGTTTCTGGGTTGGAAGCTTTTAATGATATTATTGATGAATCCATTAAGCAAGTTCAGTCAAATACAGAAAACCTTTCTTTTGATATGAATTTTGAGTGGGATTTATATTTGGAATTGAACGTAGAAGAAAAAAGAACATTAAGCTGGGAAGACAAAGTAAAATCCATTTTAAGTGTAAATGAAAGAAGAAAAAAGGAAAGGAATAAAAGAGCGAATTTGTTTACGAATAAAATGGATTACGAAGAGATTTATAATTTCTATTATCCATTTGAAAAGTATCTGAAGCAAATGGATCGAAGAGAAGTAGATATATATAATATGAATTACAAATGGGATATATTTTTATCTAACTCTTCCGATGTAATAGATTTTGTTTATCCATGGGATTTGTATTTGGAGCTGGCAAATCAATATGAACAAATCAAAACGAAACCGACAACAGAAATATACCGATTAGATTACAATTGGTATAGATTGTGGGATAGCGGATAATGAAGCAACATAAAAATTGGGGACTTAACAGTATGCCGAAAATGTGATAATATATATCATTGGGTGTTACATCGTGTTATGTTGCAACAAAAATAAAAATGTCGTAAATAAAATAAAATCTGAAATTCCGATTTGGAT
This sequence comes from Acetatifactor sp., assembly GCA_045579545.1. Classification (GTDB taxonomy): domain Bacteria; phylum Bacillota; class Clostridia; order Lachnospirales; family Lachnospiraceae; genus Acetatifactor. The sequence goes on from JAZNMF010000120.1 coordinate 31,012, forward strand.
TTTCATCATATTTTGCAATAAACCGATATTTTTAAACGACACGACAGCTTATTTAAGCTCGATTGTATTTAGATTTTGAATTTAAAAATTGTTTAAAAGCGACAAAAAATAACACGATATAATAAAAAATTCAAAGAAATTAAGGTGTATTTATGAGAAAATTAGCTTTAAGCGACGATATTTTAATGAAAATAGAGAAACCGGCACGTTATATCGGTGGTGAAGTCAATTCCGTCATGAAGTCAAAAAATGTAAATGTCCGCTTTGCCATGTGTTTTCCGGATGTTTATGAAATTGGCATGTCTCATCTCGGTATTCAGATTTTGTATGATATGCTGAATTCCCTTGATGATGTCTGGTGTGAGCGTGTATATTCTCCCTGGATAGATCTCGATGAGATCATGCGCAAAGAGAACATTCCTCTTTTTGCATTGGAGTCTCAGGATCCCATAAAAGATTTTGACTTCCTCGGAATCACCATCCAGTATGAAATGTGCTACACCAATATTCTCCAAGTTCTCGATCTGGCGCAAATTCCCCTTCTTTCTTCCGAAAGAGGAGAGGACATGCCTATTGTTATAGGCGGAGGCCCCTGCGCATATAACCCGGAACCCATCGCAGATTTTTTCGATATGTTTTATATTGGAGAAGGAGAGACCCAATACAAAACTCTGATCGATCTGTACAGACAGTGCAAACAGGAAGGCATCTGTCGCAAGGATTTTTTGATGCGTGCTGCGATGATTCCCGGAATATATGTACCTTCACTGTATCAGGTAGACTATAACGAGGACGGTACCATCGCTGCATTTAGACCTGTAGTCGAGGGAATTCCATCCACAATTCGGAAAGAAATTGCAACAGATATCACCAATACACCGTATCCCATGAAGCCTGTAGTACCCTTTATCAAAGTGACACAGGACAGAGTAGTTCTTGAGATACAAAGAGGCTGTATCCGCGGATGCCGCTTCTGTCAGGCCGGCCAGCTCTATCGCCCCGTTCGCGAAAGAGATGCCGATACACTGAAGCAATATGCCGTAGAAATGTTGAAAAACACCGGTCAGGATGAGATTTCCTTAAGCTCCTTAAGCTCCAGTGATTACAGCCAGCTTCCGGAATTGATCGATTACTTGATAGAAGAGTGCGGCAAGAAACATATCAATATTTCTCTTCCTTCACTGCGCATAGATGCCTTTTCTCTTGATGTCATGAGCAAAGTCCAGGACATCCGCAAATCAAGTCTTACATTTGCACCGGAAGCCGGCAGCCAAAGGCTAAGGGATGTTATTAACAAAGGCCTCACGGAGGAAGTTATCCTGAAAGGCGCTGAACTTGCCTTCAAAGGCGGTTGGACCAGAGTTAAATTATACTTTATGCTCGGACTGCCTACTGAGACAGAAGAAGATATCAGAGGTATCGCTGAGCTTTCCAACAAGATTGCTGCAACCTTTTTTGATACCGTGCCAAAAGAGGAACGCAAGAACGGAAAAGTACAGATCGTCACCAGTACTTCCTTCTTCATACCCAAGCCCTTTACACCTTTCCAATGGGCATCTCAATGTACTAAAGATGAATTTCTGGATAAAGCATATCAGACCAAGAAAGCAATCACTGAACAGCTGAACCAGAAAAGCATCAAATACAATTGGCATGAAGCGGATGCCAGTGTACTGGAAGGTGTACTTGCCAGAGGAGACAGAAGATTATCTGCTGTCATTTTAAAAGTATATGAAAAAGGCTGCTTCTATGATGCCTGGAGCGAATATTTTAAAAATGATATTTGGCTGGAAGCTTTTGATGAGTGCGGACTCAGTGTCGACTTTTATACCACAAGAGAACGTTCTCTTGACGAAATATTCCCTTGGGATTTCATTGACTGCGGAGTAACCAAAGAGTTCTTGAAGAGAGAATGGCTGAAAGCAATCCGTGAAGAAACTTCTCCCAACTGTAAAACCCAGTGTCAGGGATGCGGAGCCAACCGATTCGGCTGCGGCATCTGTTATGATACCGGCAACAAGGAGACTCTATGAAAGTAAGAATCAAATTCCGAAAATATGGCCCCATCCGTTTTATCGGTCATCTGGACGTCATGCGTTTTTTCCAGAAGGCAATGCGCAGAGCTGATATCGATATCTCTTATACATCCGGTTTCAGTCCTCATCAGATCATGTCATTCGCAGCCCCTTTAGGGGTTGGCCTTGAAAGTAACGGAGAGTATATGGATATCGAATGTAACTCTGTTACAACCGGTGAAGATATGAAACAGCGTCTGAATCTTGCAAGCATACCCGGCATTGAGGTAATTTCAGTCAAGAAACTACCCGATCATGCCGGAAATGCCATGGCAAGCGTAGCGGCAGCCAGGTACACTGTAAGATTCCGCGAAGGAAGAGAACCGGATATAGATTTCAGATCAGCTCTTTCCTCATTTTTGCAAAATGAACAGATTCTGATTACAAAAGAAACAAAAACCGGAATGAAAGAAGTTAATATTCGATCCGGAATCTATGAAATGAAATTAGCCGGAACCGGTACGTATCCCGCCATCAAAATGCTCGTGGACGCATCCAGTGCCGGAAATATCAAGCCTGCAAAAGTAATCGAAGCATTTCTTAAAAATGCAGGTACGGCATTGGCAGAAAATGCGCTGTTGATCACTCGCGAAGATGTATATACCAACGTAGGAACCGAAGAAGCGCCTCGCATCGTCCCTTTGGATGACATAGGTTCTGAGATTGAATAACTTTTTTGACCACTAAAGGAGTGCAAATATGAGTCGTCTGATTCAAGGAACGATTCACAAACAAAATACCGAAATCACCAATAACGATCAAGGCAAATTGATATTTACCGCTTTAAAAGGGGCGAAGCTGCCGTCAGCTGCATTGATACGCGGTAACCGACTGATTCAGGTCTGCGCTTTTACGGAATCCTCCAACAAGGTTGGCGAAATTTTTCTTGGGAAAGTAAAAAACGTACTTAAAAATATTAATGCTTGTTTTGTTGAGATCGCAAATCAGGAGCTTATCTATTTACCTCTCGATCACTGTAACAATGCGTTTCTTGTGAACAGATGCTTCGATGGCAGGATATTAGAGGGCGATGAGATTGTCATTCAGATTGAGAGAGATGCTCTTAAAACAAAACAGGCGGCAGCCAGTACAAAAATCTCTTTGCAGGGACGCTACTGCGTATTTTCAACAGGTTCTGCACACATTGGAATCTCCAAAAAACTGTCTTCAGATGATCGGAACCGGTTAGAAGAATTACTGCTACGCGAAGGATTGGCAGACGATCGCTTAAACTGGATACAGCAAGCCGGTATGCCTTCTTCTTACGGCGTCGTTATCCGAACAGAATCTGCAGTGGCAGCGGAATCGACCATATTGGCAGAACTCAAAACGCTTGAAAATGATTTCCTGAATATTTTCCACAAAGCACGTCATGCTACCTGTTTTTCCTGTCTTTCTTCTCCAAAGGAACAATGGCAGATTATTTGGGAGCAAATACCCACCGGAGAATATGATGAAATCATTACTGATCTTCCTGATTTATATGAAAGAATGCAGCCATTTTTAGCATCTCAAGATATACCCAGCAGACTATACAGAGATGACTCGTATTCTCTGAATAAACTTTATGGGTTGAACTCTAAATTGAAAGATGCCCTGTCACGCCGTATTTGGCTCAAATCCGGCAGTTATCTTGTATTCGATACTACAGAGGCATTAAGTGTTTTTGACGTAAATTCAGGCAAATACGAGCTTGGAAAGGCATCTGAAGATTCCTTTTACCACATTAACCTTGAAGCAGCAAAGGAAATTGCTCTACAGATACGGCTTCGCAATCTGTCCGGCATTATCCTTGCAGATTTTATCAATATGCAGAATCCGACAAGACAGGAATCCCTTCTCAATTATATGAGAGACCTTGTAAAACTTGATCCGGTTCACACAACCGCTGTAGATATCACACCATTGGGACTTATGGAAATCACAAGGAAAAAGGTCAGCAAAACGTTGGCTCAACAATTCAATAACACGGAGGACAAGTCATGAAAAAAACAACAGTTATCTGCTTTGCAAACAACAAAGGTGGCAGCGGAAAATCCACTACCTGTTCCAATGTAGGAGCAGCTCTTGCACTTTCAGGCCAAAAAGTATTAATGCTGGATGGAGATATGCAGCTAAATCTGTCCCTGTCTTTCCTTGAGGAGGATACTGTTCTGGAATATGCTCAGAACGGCAACAATCTTTACAGCGCAATCAAAGAGCAAAAAGATCTGAAAAACTATATTGTTCACACACCGTTTGAAAACGTGGATCTGATTCCATCCTCCACACTGATGAGTTCCATCGAATATGAATTATTTACAAAATGGCAGAGAGAATTTATCCTTCGGAAACTTTTGAAATCCACCAAAGAGAGTGGAGAATATGACTATATTCTGTTAGATGCACCCCCGACTTTGGGCGGATGGGCTATGAATCTGTTATGTGCATCCGATCACCTGATTATACCTGTAGAAGCCAGTCCCTGGGGATTGTTCGGTCTTGCAAACATGTTCGAGTTTCTCCAGAGCACTCAGGAAATGGCACCTGAACTTTCCCTTCTCGGCATTGTGATCACAAAAGTTGACGAGCGCAAAAACTACTTTAAACAAACAAGAGAATCGCTGGATGAACTGGAAGATATCCACGTATTTTCTTCCCTTATCCATGTAGACAGTACTGTAGAATGGGCACAGGATAACAGCAAACCCGTGGTGAACTATAAGAGAAGCAGCCGGAGCGCCAAAGAATATATTGAATTAGCTGATGAAATAGTAAAATTGGTGGAAGAATCATGCGTTTGATCAAAATGGAAAAGGTCAAAGACGGCCGCTATCTGAAAAATTATGAACTCACTTATGAAAACAAGGCGGGGAAAGAGAAAAAGTACGAAATCGTCAGCAGAAAAGAGCTGAATAGCCCTGCAGACCTAGGAAGCCACACGAGCGGCGTATCTATTGTTGCAACAAAAGATAACAAACTCCTTCTTTTAAGAGAGTTCCGCATGGGTATCAATAAATATATCTACAATCTTTGTGCCGGAATGATAGAAGAGCAAGAAAGCATTGAAGATTGCATCAAAAGAGAATTATACGAAGAAACCGGCCTTTCAGTCAAAAAATTAGGCGACATTTTACCGCCATCTTTTTCTGCAGTTGCAATTTCTGATATCAAAACATATATTGCTTTTGTCGAAGCGGAAGGCGACTTCGAAGATCATTCTTCAGAAAATGAGCAGATTGAAGCTGCTTTTTATACCAAAAATGAAGTGATAAACCTGCTTCAAACGGAAGAATTCAGTTCAAGAGCTCAGCTTGCGGCATATTTTTTCACAAAAACCGACATATTATATTGATTCATTCTCATAAAATCAATTCGCTAGTACAACATCTCATCCAAATAAGGGCAAGCAGCAGGAGAGGAGTCAATTGCACACATATCCCCTTCGCAGGAAACATGGCGCACTTTGCGGCAATAGATATCGCAATGCCAGGTAGATGGCTGCCAATCATCCTGCTGCATTGCAGCTGCGATCAAAATCTTCATAGACATAGATTCTTCGTCATTCATCAAATGCTGATGTTTTTTCCAGAATTCGTTGACGATAGTAGCAGCATTTTTCGTTCCGTTGTTTAAATGATTCATATACTATCTCTCCTATTATTATCTAATTGTTTGTTATTTTTTTAACTTATTCAATTTTGAATAAGTATACCGCGCTTCAACATGCAATATATTTAAATCCGAGGATCACACACAATGATTACAAATCAAGCCATATAGTCATCAAAAAAACATTTAAAGCCAAATATAAGCAAATAGAAACGAAAATCAACCTATTATTTCAGAGACATTATAAGGATGCTAAATAACAAATCAGATAACAAATAAAGTAAGTAACACAAGATAATGAGATTATAAATTATGGGAAATTGCGTAATATAAATCTTGGTCAATATGTGGACAATATAAATCGCACATAACCACCTTAATACTTGATAATTTCGGATCATTTGCAATTAACAGTCAATAGAGTTAACATTTCATACAGCTGATCTGTACAAACTAACATAAGAACTGATTTAATTCAATAATCAGAAAGGAAACTAAATGATTAAAGCCGAACGGAATAAAACTGTTTATAATTTAAATAATAACCTACCGTTCAAGCCGAGTACCTGAGATAGCGGAGTGATAATAGGATCTTCAACTATTCGCAAAAGACAACTTTAACGAATAGTTGGCCATTAAAAGTACTCATAAGCTATCTGAATCCAAAATTATGGTAAAAGGACCGTCATTCAACAAGGAAACCTTCATATCTGCACCAAAGACGCCTTTTTTTACAATAGGAATTTCTTTTGAGCAGGAATCAATTATATATTCATACAAGGATTCCGCCAGCTCCGGGGAACCTGCATTTGTAAAGGAAGGTCTGTTGCCTTTTTTACAATCAGCATATAAAGTAAACTGCGAAACAATCAGCAGTTCACCGTTGACACATTTTAAATCAAGATTGGTTTTCCCGTTTTCATCTTCAAAAATCCGAAGACCAATCAGCTTCTTAACAAGCTTATCTGCAATTTCTTTCGTATCTGTTTGACTGATTCCAACAAGAACAAGAAAACCCTTATTAATCGCGCTTATCTCCTGCTCTTCTACCGTTACGCAAGCGTGGCTTACTCTTTGTATTAGAAACCTCATTCAGGAACCTCCCGTCCAGCCTCTTGAGGCTCAGTCTTATCGCAAACTTTATTCATGCCTCTTTTGTCTTTTACAATATCTTGGACGCTACTGTAATAGCGTTGACCAAAGCATACATGATTGCCTTCTATGACTGTCTTATCAACATTATTCTTATCAGTATTCTTCTTGTCTCTGTTTCTTTTGCTTCTTACCTTTTTAGGCGTACTTAATTTGGCTTTTTCCGGAAAGTACTCATGAAAACCATCCTCATCAACAGATCCTACATTTACATAAGTCGAAGTCTCTTCCGGCATCTTTTTCTTTCGGAGTGCATCATTTACCAAAGCTTTGATAACTGCATAGATCACCGCAAACAAAGGTACACCTATAACCATACCTCCGACGCCAAACAGACCACCGAATAATGTAATGGAAAATATTACCCAAAAACCGGTTATACCCGTGGAATTACCTAATATTTTAGGCCCAAGGACGTTACCATCAAATTGCTGCAATCCAAAAATGAATAACAAGAAATACAGGCAGTTAAGAGGATGTAACGGATCTACAACAAAGATCAATATTGCGGAAGGAATCGCTCCTAAAAACGGGCCAAAGAAAGGAATAATATTAGTCACACCAACAATCACACTAACAAGAACCGCATACGGAGTTCCCAAAATAGACGTACCAATAAAACAAAGCACACCTATAATTGCAGAATCTACAATCTTACCGCCTACAAAACCAATAAAAGTCTTATGTGTAAACCGAAAATTATTAATAATAATATTAGCAATATCTCTTTCAAAGATTGCATACACTATCTTTTTGGCCTGGCCGGCAAAAGTTTCCTTATTAGCCAACACATATATTGAAATAATAAATCCGATCACAAAATTCCATAAAACACTTAAAGTACTGATTACGCTGATTGAAATGGTCATAATTAATTCGCTTGTTCTGGCCAACACATTATTGTTAAACCAGGCAAGCAGATCATTGGAATATGTGTCAATAATATTGGTTGCGTAATTTTTAATATCAGGATTATTGACCAGAAGATCTTCAACCCATATTATTATATTGTTTAGATAAGTATCAAAATTAGCGACAATGCTCTCAACACTGGGAACTATCTGCGATAATAACATTGCTATTAAAGCATAAATAATAGAGAAAACCAAACAGGAAGTGACCAGAATACTGATGCCGCGTATCATCCTGTTACGCTTTCTGGTTTCTTTTAATCCCATCTTATCACATAACTTACGCAGGACTTTATTATCAATAAAGTTGAGTATTGGTGTCAACAAATAAGCCATTACAAGTCCAAACATAATCGGCATCAAAATATCACCTATTGCAGCCAGATTAGCTTTAAAACTGGATATATGAAAAATCAGATAATAGAAACAAATACTTGCTGCTATTACTAAAAATGCAGTAATCCCCCATCTGACATATTTATTATTCAGCTTAATTTTCATAATTAAAGTCCTCTCTCACCGGTTGTTATTTATACTATACACGCTTTCTTGCAAGATAACAAGTAAAGGTTTTCTAAATAAAACATTTTTATATCAGCTCAAGAACTTCCTATTCATATTTTTTGATGATTATGTAAATTAAGTATTGTCTGTATGTAGAAAAACAGCTAAAATAAACTTGTATACTGATAAAGGAAGGTAATTCCCATGAAACTACAGCAAGTACTAAGCTTTGTCAGAAAGGCTGTTGACGATTATCATATGATTGAAGACGGAGATAAAATTGCAATTGGTATCTCAGGCGGAAAAGACAGTCTCACACTTCTCTATGCGATGCATGGATTAAAAAGATTCTATCCGAAGAAATTTGATATTCATGCTGTAACCGTAGATCTCGGATTCGATAATCTTAATTTAGATAAAATCAAAACTCTGTGTCACGAACTGAACGTCGAATATACTATTGTAAAGACCGACATTGCAAAGATCATATTTGAAGATCGAAAAGAGTCAAATCCCTGCTCACTCTGTGCGAAAATGAGAAAAGGTGCGCTGAACGATGCAATCAAAGCGATTGGTTGCAACAAAGTAGCTTATGCACACCACAAAGATGATGTAGTCGAAACGATGCTGATGTCACTTGTCTTCGAAGGGCGTTTTCACACATTCTCACCAGTCACTTACCTTGACAGAATGGATCTGACCGTGATCAGACCATTGATGTACATGAACGAGGCGGATGTAATCGGATTTGTCAACAAACACAATATTCCTGTAGTTAAAAGCCCCTGTCCTGCAGACGGGCACACCAAAAGGGAATATATCAAGAATCTCCTGCGCCGATTAAATCAGGAAAACCCTGGCGTTAAAGAGCGTATGTTCACCGCGATACAGAGCGGTAACCTGAAAGGATGGACGGAATACTTTGGCAACTAATCATAAAACAGATAATTATCATGATGAACAGAACAAACAAAATATCCAGAAATTACGAAACATCCTAGAAACACTTCCAGGGTTCTGTCGTACTTTCTTTCGCGGAATTGAACAATATACTTCTACGAGAACAAGACTTGCATACGCATATGATATAAGACTGTTCTTCGAGTTTTTGCACGAAAAAAACAGTATTTGTGCAAAAATGGAAATCAAAGACTACCCTTTAAATCTACTGGACCAACTGTCAAGAATGGATATCGAAGAATATCTTGAATATATTACACTTTATCAAAGAGACGGCCGTGACGTCACCAATGATGAGCGTGGCAGATCCAGGAAACTTGCTTCTTTAAGAAGCTTTTACAATTATTTTTTCCAAAATGAAATGATTGAAAAGAATCCTGCCGCATTAGTTCCTCTTCCTAAGAGGCACGACAAAGAAATCATCCGGTTAGAGCCAAATGAAGTTGCCAAATTACTTGATCTTGTGGAAGCAGGTGAAAAGCTGACAAAAAAAGAATTAGAGTATCACAAAAAGACTAAGGTAAGGGATATTGCACTTCTTACGCTTCTCCTCGGAACCGGAATAAGAGTATCAGAGTGCGTCGGCCTGGACATTCAGGATATTAACTTTGACGTAAACGGTATCCGCATTCTGAGAAAAGGAGGATATGAGGCAATTATCTACTTTGGAGATGAAGTAGAAACCGCTTTACTGGATTACTTGGATGAACGTGATTATATTATACCATGTGATGGACACGAGAATGCCCTCTTTTATTCATTACAGAACAAACGCATCTCCGTTCGTTCTGTAGAGAATCTTGTCAAAAAATATGCATCCAGAGTAACAACACTAAAGAAAATCACACCTCACAAGCTCCGCAGCACTTACGGAACAGCTCTGTACCAGGAGTCAAATGACATTTATCTGGTGGCAGATGTACTCGGACACAAGGACGTAAATACAACCAGGCGCCATTATGCTGCACAGGCAGACGAAAGACGCCGCTCAGCTGCAAATAAAGTCAGACTGAGAGATTATTAAATACTGAATTCAATGCGGTTCTCAATAAATAAACTCTGAAGAATAATAAGGCACAATTAACTTCTGTCCTTCCAGAACCATATCACTGCGGAGATGATTAATGCTCTTAACTTCCCGGATATAATCCTGGATACTGTCATAATGTGAGTCGGAATAATCTTCTGCAATTGACCACAAAGTGTCATTGTAAGAAACTTCAATCTGCTTATAATATTTAAAAGAGAGATTCTCCTGCTTCGTCTCTGCATGAGAAATAATCGCCCTATATGATATTGCAAATGCAATAATAAGACATACGGAAATCATAGCCAATAACAGACGAAAACGAATCTCTCTCTGTCTCTTTATCTTCCATACATAATTTCTATATTCACGCTGCGTGATCATTCCTCTCAACAGCTGCTCTTTTAAATTTGCTCTTCTCATTGTATAACTCATTTTTTATGCCAATCCCTTCCAGAACATTTGTTCTGATCTAATTATATCGAACATATTTTCGCTTGTCAAGTGTTTTATCTCAAAAAATCGAACATATTTTTGGAATATATGTTTGCTTTTTTTAATTTTCTGTGGTAAACTTATTATAAATGATAAGTATTTGAACCGAACAATGTGTTTTTTTGAATTCGGACATAGTTCAACGGAGGTAGTTACATATATGGGATATGGTAAGATCACAGCGAAACAACAGCAAATATTAGATTATATCAAGGATGAGATTCTTCATAAAGGATATCCGCCCACAGTCCGTGAGATTTGCGAGACTGTCAATTTAAAGTCCACTTCCTCCGTTCATTCTCACCTTGAGACGCTGGAGAAAAACGGATACATCCGTCGAGACCCCACGAAACCCAGAGCCATCGAGATCTGTGATGACAGTTTTCAAATGGTGCGCACAGAGATGGTGAGTATACCCGTTGTGGGCAACGTAGCTGCCGGACAGCCCATTCTTGCAGAAGAGAATATCGAGGAATACTTCCCCGTTCCTGCAGATATCGTTCCCAAAGGAGAATCCTTTATTCTGAATGTCCGCGGCGACTCCATGGTAAATGCCGGTATTCTGAACGGAGACAGAGTTTTTGTCAATCAGTGCTCTACTGCCAATAACGGCGATATCGTGGTTGCTTTAATCGATGATTCTGCAACAGTAAAACGCTATTATCGTGAAAAAGATCACATCCGCCTACAGCCGGAAAACGACTATATGGATCCGATCATTGTTCCCAATTGCGAGATTCTCGGCAAAGTTTTTGGCATTTACAGAATTTATAAATAAAAATTTTTACGCATATTTTATCTCCATTATGGCAACTCTATGCTTGTACAGAGCTGTATGATTCAGCAGAATGGAGGTAAATTATGGGGAATAAATTTGTGGATGCATTTGCATTGACCATTGCTATTATTGGCGCTGTCAACTGGGGTTTGATCGGTATCTTCCGTTTTGATCTTGTAGCTTTTATCTTTGGTGATATGTCCTGGGTATCCAGAATTGTATATACCTTAGTTGGTTTGTGCGGTTTATATCTTCTTACATTTTATATGAGGCTTTCAGACCGCACTGACGATTAAATTCCACCAAATCGAGTAGGAGGGGATTTTAGATAAAATCCCCGACCTCTCACACCACCGTGCGTACCGTTCGGTACACGGCGGTTCAATCAACTTAACATTAAACTTCGTCTTTCGACGTAGTAATCTATCATGGAGACTAATCCGAAT
>JAZNMF010000121.1:0-4007 GCA_045579545.1 Acetatifactor sp.
ATTCTTCACTGCATCCTGCTCATAGTACAGATTTCTCTGTCGAGCAAAATCTACCAGATAATCGCTGATTTTATCCACATTCCCGGAACCATGAGGAATGTTGCAGATTTCTTCAAAAAAACAAAAAACCTTTTTCGGTTCCAAATTTGATAATACACCCATTGCGTTGACTCCTTAATCCAATTGCAATTATTGTACCTCTTTTTCTTTTCCTTGAAAAGAGTTTTCCCCAAATAATCCACACAATACTTATTAAATTTTTGTGAAAATGATGACAGCTCTGCACGACTGTTTCAAAATAATAATTACAATCCTCGTGCATCATGTGAAAAACAGCAGAATTTTGAAAACGTTTTTTTCTTTACAGATAATCTCATAAGTGCTATAATGTGATTTAGCACAAAATGATATGCAGATATGGTTCATCGGTAGAACGCTAGCTTCCCAAGCTGGAAAGGCGGGTTCGATTCCCGTTATCTGCTTTTTTTATTTTCCAAAAACGGAGGAGAGAAGTTTCATCCCTGATTCTTCTCTCCTCCGATGTTTCTACTCATTCATCTTTGCCAGCTTCGCAGCCTGGTCCGCTGCAATGCAGGCGTCCAGAATCTCATCGATGTCTCCGTTCATGATCCTGTCAAGTTTATACAGGGTCAATCCGATGCGATGGTCCGTAACTCTTCCCTGAGGAAAATTGTAGGTTCTGATTTTTTCGGATCTGTCACCGGTACCGATCTGGCTGCGGCGAAGCTCTGCCTCTGCATCATGGGCCTTCTGCTGTTCGATATCGTACAGCTTGGCGCGCAGCAGGGCGAATGCTTTGGCTTTGTTCTGCAGCTGAGATTTTTCAGTCTGGCTGTATACTACAATGCCTGTGGGATAGTGGGTCAGACGTACTGCGGAGTCCGTAGTGTTAACGCACTGACCGCCGTTACCGGAAGCACGCATAACGTCGATACGGATATCCTTTTCATCGATCACAACGTCCACGTCCTCAACTTCCGGCATCACTGCCACGGTAATGGTGGAGGTGTGAATACGTCCGCCGGATTCCGTCTCAGGCACACGCTGCACGCGGTGCACACCGCTCTCATATTTCAGCTTGGAATAGGCTCCCTGACCGGAAATCATAAAGTTAACTTCCTTCATACCGCCGATGCCGATCTCGTCCACGTTCATGGTCTCAACTCTCCAGCGCTGCTTTTCCGCAAAATGCACATATAGGCGATACATTTCTGCCGCAAACAGCGCCGCTTCATCACCGCCGGCACCTGCTCTGATCTCTACGATTACGTTTTTGTCATCGTTGGGATCCTTGGGAAGAAGCAAAACCTTCAGTTCCTGCTCCAACTCTTCCACCCTCTTACGGCTGTCAGAAAGGGTTTCCTTAATCATTTCGCGCATCTCTTCGTCGGATTCCTCATCCAGCATCATAAGAGAATCTTCAATATCCTGCTTACACCTTTTGTACTCCGTATAAGCATCCACAATAGGGGTCAGATCACTTTGCTCTTTCATGAGCTTGCGGAATCTCTCCTGATTCTCCGTGACGGTAGGCTCATGGAGTTCTCCCATGATCTCTTCAAAACGGATCAACAGATCCTCTAATTTATCAAACATAATGTCCTCCCATTATCCTAAATACGTGCCGTATACCACACGGTCCAGTCCCGCATAATCCTGCACGGTCTCTATCTCCTGAAAACCTGCATCTTCCATCAGACGGCTGACTGCCTCTGCCTGATCGTAACCAATCTCAAAGAACAGCATTCCGCCGCGTTTTAAATAATTTATTCCATCCTCTATGATCCTGCGGTAGAAAAACAGTCCGTCCTCAGTGCCATCCAGTGCGGTTAAAGGCTCATGTTCCTTTACCTCCGGCATCAGTGTATCAATGACTGCCGTTGGTATATAGGGCGGATTTGACACGATCATATCGAACCGTCCCTCTATCCTCTCAAACAGATCACTCTGCATAAAGGATACGGAATCCTTTCCCAGAATCCTCAATCCATTCTCCTCGGCCACCTTAAGGGCCTCCGGGGAAATATCAGCCCCAACGCCCACACAGTCATTGGAATAGTGAAGCAGGCTGATCAGAATGCATCCGGAACCGGTGCACATATCAAGGATACGCATACCGTCATGGATCTCCTTCAAGGCTTCCTCCACCAAGATCTCTGTATCCTGTCTGGGAATCAGAACATGCTCATTCACCTGAAAGGAAAGTCCCATAAAATCCTGTGTTCCGGTGAGATGCTGCAGCGGAATGCGCTGTGCCCGTCTGCCGATCATCCCAAGATAACACGCCAGCTTCTCTTCCGGCACTTCTCTGTCACCGTGTACCAGCAGGTCATGCCTCGCGGTACCGCAGACATGTTCCAGCAAGAGCCTGGCGTCAAGTTCTGCCTCTTCAATACAGGCTTCCTCCAGCATCCGTCTTCCTTCCGCATAACAATTACGGTAATTCATAAACCATCTTCCTAATCGTCATAATCTTCATAGACCAGATCCCGGACTGTCTCTTCCTCCGGTTCATAGCCGAAGTTGTCCCTAAGATAGGTCCTCCAGTCAAATACTGCCTCTACAGCAGTGATCGCCACCTCTGCCATACTCTCATCCGGCTCCTTGGTGGTCATCCTCTGGATCGCCATACCCGGCATGGACAAAAGCTTTACGATAAAATTATCACTGCGCCCTGCCAAGCGGATGATCTCATAAGAAATGCCGGCAACCAACGGCATCATCAGAATCCTCAAAAGTACCTTCAGTATCGGGTTCTCTACCACAATAAAGAAAGAAACAATAATACTGACAAACAAAACAAAGAATATAAAACTAGTGCCGCATCTTTTGTGAAGTCTGGAACTGCGCATCACATTTTTCACGGTTAGGGGTTTGCCTCTTTCAAGGCAATTGATGCACTTGTGTTCGGCACCATGGTACTGATACAGTCTGCGGATATCTTTCATGAGGCTGATACCGGAAACATAAGCAAGAAAGATCAGAATGCGCAGCGCACCTTCAATGATCAGCATCAGGGAACGATTGCGTATATAGTTATCCAGCAGAGAAGAAATTACATAGGGCAAAACAATAAATATGCCGATGGCAAGCAGCAATGCAATCACAGTAACCACTGTAGACATAATTTTTTCTACCGTCTCCTTGGATAATCTGCCTTCCTTGACCGGTTCTTCCCCGTCTTCCTCTTCGTAAAAAGAGGCCGAATAATTCAATGCCCTAGTGCCCAGCATCAGCGAATCTGCAAAGTTAAAAATACCGCGGATAAAAGGTATCTCTTTTAACTTACTGCCGTGAAGCACTCCCTGAAAAGTCTCCAGGTCCACTGCAACTTCGCCGTTTGGCTTGCGCACTGCAACGGCATAGTTCTCTTTATTCTTCATCATGATACCTTCCAGAACAGCCTGACCGCCAATCCCGGAATAGCACACTTTTCTCTTCTTAGCCATAATCGCTTCCTCCTAAGAGAAAAGGTTGAGATAATCGCTACCTCAACCTTTCGAATCATCTTATTTAACGCCGTACTTTCTGTTGAACTTATCAATACGTCCATCAGTTCTAGCAGTCTTCTGCTGACCGGTGTAGAATGAATGGCACTTGGAGCAAACTTCTACATGGATCTCCTTCTTGGTGGAACCAGTTACGAATGTGTTGCCACAGTTGCAGGTTACGGTAGCCTGGTAATAAGCGGGATGGATTCCTTCTCTCATTTCTTTCACCTCTCTATATTCATATGACTTAGTTCGTCGTTCTCATCCTCACTGCTTATGGAACCACAAACAGCGTTGTTATTGTACCACAAGCTTAGAAAAGATGCAAGTACTAATTGTAGTTTTTTATATAAACCTTTGAGTGAAAAACTAAATTCCACCCCTATGCTGAATTTAGTCTTACACTCTGGGTGATTACCCTGTATGATTATGATACCTCCTATCCGCAGTAGAAAGAGGTACCCATGAGTAAATCAATTCCCGGTAATCAAAAAC
>JAZNMF010000122.1:0-6200 GCA_045579545.1 Acetatifactor sp.
GCCAATGTTCGAAAAGGGCGACCCTCAGAACAAAGGATTGCTTCGCCTCTTGACTTTCATAATGTTCGAAAAGGGCAAGCCTCAGAAAAGGGATCGCTTCGCCTCTTGACTTTCATAATGTTCGAAAAGGGCAAGCCTCAGAACAAGGGCCGCTCCGCGACCCTTTGTTCTGGGGCTCGCTTCGCTCGCCAAATACTGACAAATACAGGTGCACGAGTAAGCTCGGCATCTGTATTTGTCAGTATTTGGCTCTGCCCTTTTCGAACATTATACCCTAAACCCTGCATTTTTCATAGGGGTTTTAGAAAATTTTAAAAATTATTTTCACAGGTTTTTGCACGTTCCAGCATTTTTTTAATATATTTTCCTGTGTAGGAGGCAGGATTGGCGGCTACCTGCTCCGGGGTTCCCTGCGCAATCACCGTTCCTCCTCTGTCACCGCCTTCGGGGCCTATGTCAATGATATAGTCCGCGGTCTTTATTACGTCCAGATTGTGTTCGATCACCACCACGGTATTGCCACCATCCGCAAGGCGGTGCAGAATCTCAACCAGCTTGTGAACATCCGCAAAATGAAGACCGGTGGTGGGTTCATCCAGAATATAAATGGTCTTGCCTGTGCTGCGTTTGGACAGCTCCGTGGCAAGCTTGATTCGTTGAGCCTCTCCTCCGGAGAGTGTGGTAGAGGGCTGTCCCAACTTGACGTAGGACAATCCCACATCATTGAGAGTCTCAATCTTTCTGCGGATGGAGGGCAGATTCTCAAAGAAAGGCAAAGCCTCCTCCACAGTCATGTCGAGCACATCAAAGATGCTCTTTCCCTTGTATTTTACATCAAGAGTCTCTCTGTTATATCTCTTGCCGCCGCAGACCTCACAGGGCACATAGACGTCCGGCAAAAAGTGCATTTCGATCTTGATGATGCCGTCACCGCAGCAGGCCTCGCAACGACCGCCTTTTACGTTAAAGCTGAAGCGGCCCTTACTGTAACCTTTCGCCTTTGCATCCGGCGTAGAGGCAAAAAGATCTCTGATCTGGTCAAACACGCCCGTATAAGTGGCCGGATTGGATCTGGGAGTCCTTCCGATAGGCGACTGGTCGATATCGATCACCTTGTCCAGCTGGCCGATTCCCTCGATCCCTTTATGCTTTCCGGGAATACACCTTGCACGATTCAGATCCCTGGCAAGATGCTTGTACAAAATCTCATTGACCAGCGAACTTTTACCGGAGCCGGATACACCTGTCACACAGGTAAACACGCCCAGCGGAAATTCCACATCAATATTCTTCAGATTGTTTTCCTGCGCGCCCAGCACTTTCAGATATCCGGTGGGCTGCCGCCTTTCGGCCGGTACGGGGATCTGTATCTTACCGCTGAGGTACTGACCCGTCACGGATTCAGGAGTGTTCATAATGTCTTCCGCCGTGCCGCAGGCCACCACTTCTCCACCGTGAGACCCGGCTCCCGGGCCGATATCCACAATATAATCTGCCGCCAGCATGGTATCCTCATCGTGCTCTACCACCACCAGCGTATTGCCCAGATCTCTCAGGCTCTTCAGGGTATTCAGCAGCTTATCGTTGTCCCTCTGGTGCAGACCGATACTGGGCTCATCCAGGATATAGCATACACCCACCAGCCCGGAACCAATCTGAGTGGCAAGCCGGATTCTCTGAGCTTCACCGCCGGACAAAGATGCCGTGGCCCGTGACAGAGACAAATACTCCAGACCTACATCCTTAAGGAATCCCACTCGGGCCCGGATCTCCTTCAACACCTGCTTACCGATCAGTTGCTGCTGTGGTGTGAGCTTCATATTTTCCACAAAATCATGTAAATCCGTAACAGACATGGATGTCACTTCATAGATATTTTTGTCGCAGACCGTCACTGCCAAAGATTCCTTCTTTAACCTCATGCCCTTACACTCGCTGCAGGGTGTGATGCGCATGAAGCTCTCATATTCCTGCTTCATAAGATCTGATGCGGTCTCTCTGTATCTGCGCTCCACATTTTTGATCAGACCTTCAAAAGCCACCGGGTAGACACCTCTTCCCCTCTGGCCCTGATAGTGAACCTCCACCTCTTTTCCTCCGGTACCATATAGCAGAATATTTTGTACCTTCTCCGGATACTGTTCAAAAGGCGTGTCCAGATCAAACTGATATTCCCTGCAAAGCGCCTGTAAAATAGCGTGAGTGAAGCTTCCCTTATCGGTACAGGACTGCCATCCCATGACCGCAATGGCTCCGTCACTTATGCTGACGGACTTGTCCGGGATCATCAGATCCACGTCAAATTCCATTTTATAGCCCAGTCCGAAGCAAACGGGACAGGCGCCGAAGGGATTGTTAAAGGAAAAGCTTCTGGGCTCCACTTCGCTGATGCTGATGCCGCAGTCCGGGCAGGAAAAACTCTGACTGAAGTTCACCGGCTCGCCGCCAATCACATCCACGATCATAAGACCCTCTGCCAGATCAAGCACGTTCTCGATAGAGTCTGTCAGACGCCTCTCAATCCCCGGCTTTACCACCAGACGGTCCACCACGATCTCAATATTGTGCTTGATATTTTTCTCCAACTTGATATCTTCTGTCAATTCATAAAGATTTCCGTCGATACGGACACGGACATAGCCGCTTCTCTTGGCCCGGTCAAGCACCTTTGCATGCTCACCCTTGCGGCCTTTTACCACCGGCGCTAACAGCTGGATCCTGGTGCCCTCTCCCAGTCCCATGATCTGATCTACCATCTGGTCCACGGTCTGCTTCGCGATCACATGGCCGCACTCGGGGCAATGCGGAATACCTATCCTTGCATACAAAAGTCTGAAATGGTCATAAATCTCCGTTACCGTTCCCACGGTGGACCTGGGGTTACGATTGGTGGACTTCTGGTCTATGGAGATCGCCGGAGACAAACCGTCGATGCGCTCCACATTAGGTTTTTCCATCTGTCCCAGGAACTGCCTTGCATAGGAGGACAGAGATTCCATATATCTGCGCTGTCCCTCTGCGTAGATGGTGTCAAATGCAAGAGAAGATTTGCCTGAGCCCGACATACCCGTCAACACCACCAGTTCATTTCTGGGAATATCCACGTTGATCCCCTTCAGATTATTCTCCTGTGCGCCTCTGATCTTAATATATTCTCTGGGGCGCATCTTCCTGACTTCTTCCATTGTCTCTTTCCCTTCCTTGTCAATCATCCATATCCTGAAGCCTTTTCTTCAGCTCTATCATCTTATCACGCAGCTCTGCCGCAGCCTCGAAGTTCAAATCCGCCGCAGCCTTCTGCATCTTCTTCTGCACCTCTGCGATCAGCTTTTCCAGTTCCTTGCGGTCCATAGATTCCGGATCCTTTTCGAAACGCACTTCCTCCCGGGCGATCTCCTTGGAAATACTGATCAGGTCGCGAACCGCTTTCTTGATGGTCTGGGGTGTGATCCCATGCTCCTCATTGTACTTCATCTGTATCTCACGGCGGCGGTTGGTCTCATCCAGTGCTGCCTGCATGGAATCCGTGATCACATCCGCATACATGATCACATGGCCCTCCGCATTACGGGCCGCACGACCGATGGTCTGCACCAGAGACGTTTCGCTTCGCAGGAAACCCTCTTTATCCGCATCCAGAATAGCCACAAGAGAGATCTCCGGTATATCCAAACCTTCCCTCAGAAGGTTGATTCCCACCAGCACATCAAACACATCCAGGCGCATATCTCTTATAATCTGAGCTCTCTCCAGCGTATCAATGTCGGAGTGCAGATATTTCACCCGGATGCCCACTTCTTTCATATAATCGGTAAGATCCTCCGCCATGCGCTTGGTCAGCGTGGTGATCAATACTTTATTGTGCTTCGCAGTCTCCTTTTTCACTTCCGCAATCAGGTCATCGATCTGTCCCTCCACCGGGCGCACATCCACCTCCGGATCCAGAAGGCCGGTAGGTCTGATAATCTGCTCTGTCCGGAGCAGCTCGTGCTCCTCCTCATACACGGAAGGGGTGGCCGACACAAACATCATCTGATCAATGTGGGATTCAAACTCCTCAAAGTTAAGAGGCCTGTTGTCCAGGGCTGAGGGCAGACGGAACCCGTAATCCACCAGTGTAGTCTTCCTCGAACGGTCTCCCGCATACATTCCCCGGATCTGAGGAACGGTCATATGGGATTCATCGATGATGATCAGAAAATCATCCCCGAAATAATCCATCAGTGTCATGGGAGGTTCCCCTTCCGCCGTCCCGTTCAGATGTCTGGAATAGTTCTCGATACCGGAGCAAAAACCGGTTTCTCTCAACATCTCTATATCAAAATTCGTTCTCTCCGATATCCGCTGAGCCTCCAGAAGCTTGTCCTCGCCCTTAAAAAACCGGACGCGCTCCTCCATCTCCTGCTCAATATTGTCACAGGCCTTTTTAATCTTGTCCTGGCTGACCACATAATGGGAGGCCGGAAAAATGGAAATATGCTTTAATTCCGCATGGACTCTGCCGGTCAGCGGCTCCACCTCTGTGATCCTGTCTATCTCGTCACCGAAAAATTCTACCCGAATCAGATAATCTCCGCCCTGGGCCGGATAGATCTCCACCACATCGCCCCGCACCCGAAATGTGCCTCTCTGAATGTCCATCTCATTCCGGTTATACTGAATGTCAATGAGCTCCCTGATCACCTGATCCCTGTCCTTGATCATCCCGGGGCGCAGTGAAACGATCATCCTCATATACTCAATAGGACTACCCAGTCCATAGATACAAGACACACTGGCTACCACGATCACATCCTTCCTCTCCGCCAAAGATGCAGTGGCTGACAGCCGTAGCTTATCGATCTCGTCATTGATGGAAGAATCCTTGGCGATATAAGTGTCAGAGGAGGGCACATAGGCCTCTGGCTGATAATAATCGTAGTAGGACACAAAATACTCCACCGCATTCTCCGGGAAAAACTCCTTGAACTCCCCGTAAAGCTGCCCCGCCAAGGTCTTGTTATGAGCAATAATCAGAGTCGGCTTATTCAGTGCCGCAATCACATTGGCCATGGTAAAGGTCTTACCCGAGCCGGTGACACCAAGCAAAGTTTGGAACTGATTGCCCTGCTGGAAGCCTTTTACCAGCTCTGCAATAGCCTGTGGTTGGTCACCGGTGGGCTGATACTCACTATGCAGTTTGAAAACCTGCTGTCCGTCCATAGATTCTCCTTCATATAAAAAAGCGTGTATAGATTAGCTTTTCCCATTATAGCATATCTATACACGTTTTGCAAACATTTGTTCGATTTCAGTTATTCGAAATTTTGGGACAACTCAATCAAAATACCGTCAATCGAAAATATCTTTTATTGATAATATCAGAGGTTATCTGAGTTTTCTTCCGGTATTATCTCTTCAAAATCTCCGGCATCTACCACCACAACCTCATCTTCTGTCGCCGGTTTCTCTGTGGAAAAATCTCCTTCATGGAACCACTTATAAGCTCTGTCCGCTATCACCTTGGTTTCTACCAAATCAAGACCACCGCCAACCACAGCTCCTATACCGGGCACCAGCTTGCCCAGATTCACAATTCCCTTGGTTCCAAATTTGGTTACCAACCTAAAACCTACCTTCTGATTGATTTTCGTCAAAACCTTGCCGGGTATTCTCTTTATCAACCCATTTGCCAGCTTTACACCAAACTTAATACTTGCTTGTTTTATCAGTCCATTTACCGCCACTCCGGCTAAGCAAGCATAGACAAAGGTTTGTGTCTGGTCGCTTTCCAGTTCATAACCGTTCATGTATGCCACACAAGCTATCATTCTCATCTGTACGTATAATACACTTGCAACATTAGCCGGCAGAGTCACGGGTATAGTGACTATTCCTCCAAATCCGGTAAGAAAACCAGAAGTTGTACACTTCGTAATCTGATTTCTCAGCATTGCCTTACACGCTTCATCTTTCGTAGCATACTTATTCAGATAATCATTTGCCATGGTTTCTACACTGGGACTCACCTTGGGTACTCCATGCAAACACTTCTCATAACAAGAATCCAACAATTTCATCATGTCTTCTTGTGAAAGTATCGGTTTCTTCTCTTTTGTTGACATACTAATTTCCTCCTTTTTATCCTCTTATTTCTACTCCTCCAATTTTAAGAATCCTTGCTCAAAAGCTCCGGGAAATTGAAACTTTTTATCAATTCC
>JAZNMF010000123.1:0-39134 GCA_045579545.1 Acetatifactor sp.
ATAAGGTGTAAGCACAGTAATGTGCTCAGCTGATATTTACTAATCGGTCGAGGGCTTAACCTGAAGGCTGGTTTAGAGAGAGTATCCCTGAGGATACGTCTTGTGGTAAGAGGATTCAATGTTCGGTTTTGAAGGTATAAACCTATTTAAAGAGTAGTGAAAACCTACTCTTTTTTGTTATACAATAAGAAATTCCTCTGGATTTCTGATTGCATAACAACGCTGCGCGAAGATCGCACTGCAGTGGAGCAGAATATGTCTGCTTCGCAGACCCACCGTAGGCGAAACATTTCACGAAGCGAAATTCTTTTTTGTATGAATATGTAGTTAATGAATGAAAGAGGCAGATATTTATGATTCATCGGATCAAAGAGATTATTCAAAATTCAGATATGGTTTTAGTGGGTATAGGTGAAGAGTTTGATGGGGAACGTTGCCTGAAACAGTTGCCTGAATATATTGATATGAAAGAAAAAGCGGAAACGAACGGTCAGGAGTGGATGATTCCGTTTTTGAATCGCTATTATCTTGAAAAGACGGAAACTGATAGTGTGATTCGACAAGCTCTATTACAGCTTTCTGAATTGATCAGAGAAAAAAACTATTTTGTGATATCTGTTTCAACCAGTGATTATATTTTGGATGTCGGACTTAAGGAAGACAGAGTTGTTACTCCCTGTGGGGGAAGCAGAAAGAAGCAATGTGCAGATGGCATGAGTTGTGATGAGACTCCGTCTCTTGTGAGCCGGGAAGAATATGAGACCCTTACCC
Organism: Acetatifactor sp.; assembly: GCA_045579545.1. Classification (GTDB taxonomy): domain Bacteria; phylum Bacillota; class Clostridia; order Lachnospirales; family Lachnospiraceae; genus Acetatifactor. The sequence goes on from JAZNMF010000123.1 coordinate 772, forward strand.
ATGATCTGCTCGAAAAGGTTTCTCTCGGAAATTGTCCTGTTTGCGGAAAATCTATGATATTCAATAACATTTATACAGATCGATATGATGAGAGAGGTTATCTGGAGTTATGGCAGAAATATACCAAGTGGCTGCAGGGAACCCTGAATAAGAAGCTTTGTATTTTGGAATTAGGTGTCGGGATGCAGTGTCCCGGAGTGATCAGATTCCCTTTTGAGAAAATTGGTTATTTCAATCAAAAGGCCGATTTTATCCGTGTGCATAAGAATTTGTATCAATTGACGGAAGAATTAAAGGAAAAAGGAATATCAATCTCTGAAAATGCTGTAGACTGGCTTGCGTCTCTGTGTTAAACTGATAAAGTGAGCGTTTACTAAATATTCAGACGATATGGAAAAGGGCAGAGGATATGATAGCAATAATTGATTATGATGCTGGTAATATAAAAAGTGTGGAAAAAGCGTTGATTGCATTGGGAGAAGAAGTTGTGGTAACCTCCGATGCGGCTGTTATCTTGAGTGCTGATGGCGTAATCCTGCCGGGAGTGGGAGCGTTTGGTGATGCAATGGATAAGCTTCGTACCTATGGTCTGGTTGATGTGATTCATCAAGTGGCAAACAGTGGAACTCCTTTTCTGGGGATTTGTCTGGGGCTTCAGGTGTTGTTTGAAAGCAGTGATGAAACACCGGGAGTAGAAGGCTTAGGTGTATTGAAGGGAAAAATTGTGAGAATTCCGGAAGGAGAAGGTATTAAAGTTCCTCATATCGGGTGGAATTCATTGACCTATCCTCATAAAGGAAGGTTGTTTGAAGGCATAGATGAAAATTCTTATGTATATTTTGTCCATTCCTACTATTTACAGGCTGAGGATGAAAAGATTGTAATGGCTTGCACAGAGTATGGAACAAACATTCAGGCATCCGTAGAAAAGGGTAATGTATTTGCGTGTCAGTTTCACCCTGAGAAGAGCTCTGAAGTTGGTCTGAAGATCCTCAGTAACTTTATTGCGATTACGAAGGAGGGAAAATAAGATGCATACGAAAAGAATTATTCCCTGCCTGGATGTGAAAGATGGGCGGGTAGTTAAGGGCGTCAATTTTGTGAATCTCCGCGATGCGGGGGAACCCGCTGAGGTTGCTGCTGCCTACGATAAAGCCGGAGCGGATGAGGTAGTATTCCTTGACATTACCGCTTCTTCTGACTCCCGTTCCACACAGCTTGAATGGGTAAGGCAAGTGGCGAGCAAGGTGTTTATACCATTTACAGTCGGCGGCGGTATCAGAACCGTTGATGATTTTAAGGCATTATTGAGAGAAGGCGCAGATAAGATTTCCGTCAATTCGGCAGCAATCATGAATCCCAGGCTGATCAGTGATGCAGCGGAGAAGTTTGGAAGCCAGTGCGTTGTTGTGGCTATCGATGCCAAGAAGCGTCTTGATGGAAGCGGATGGAATATTTATAAAAACGGCGGAAGAGTTGATATGGGCATGGACGCCGTAGAATGGGCGATTCAGGTTGAGAAGCTGGGCGCCGGAGAGATTCTCCTCACCAGCATGGATACTGACGGAACAAAGGCCGGTTATGAGTTGGAACTGACCAGGCAGATAGCAGAGGCTGTATCGATACCTGTTATAGCATCAGGCGGTGCAGGAACGTTGGAGCATTTTTATGATGCGTTTGCAGTGGGAAAGGCAGAGGCAACTTTGGCAGCTTCCCTGTTCCACTACAAAGAACTGGAAATACGTCAGGTAAAGGAATATCTGCGGGAGCGCGGGGTTTCCGTAAGATTGTGATCTTGATCACAGATACGCAGAGGAGAATGCAGGAGAAGCACAATGGGAATGATACAGAATGACTGGCTGGATGCATTGAATGCAGAGTTCCGGAAGCCATATTATGCAAAGCTTTTTCAATTTGTAAAAGAAGAATACGATTCGACACAGGTGTTTCCGCCTGCTGACGATATTTTCAATGCCTTTCATCTGACTCCCTTAAGTCAGGTCAAGGTGGTTATCATCGGGCAGGATCCGTACCATAATGTGGGACAGGCTCATGGTCTGTGCTTTTCCGTAAAGCCTGATGTGGATATTCCTCCTTCTCTGGTGAATATTTATCAGGAATTGCGTGAGGACCTGGGATGCTATATTCCCAATAACGGTTATCTGGTGAAATGGGCCAAACAGGGTGTGCTGCTATTGAATACGGTGTTGACTGTCCGGGCACATATGGCCAATTCTCACCACGGCAAAGGTTGGGAGGAGTTTACGGATGCGGCGATCAGGGCGTTGAATGAACAGGATCGTCCTATTGTGTTTATACTCTGGGGAAGACCTGCGCAGATGAAGGAAAGTATGTTGACCAATCCAAAGCATCTGATTCTGAAAGCGCCTCATCCCAGCCCGCTATCGGCATACAGGGGCTTCTTTGGCAGCAAGCCTTTCAGCAAGACCAATGCTTTTTTGCAGAGTCATGGCATAGATCCCATTGACTGGCAGATTGAGAATGTATAAACAGGAGAATACTACCAATGGATAAGAAAGCTTTTGTGACAAAAGAAATGATAGAGGAGATTGTGAAGAAATATCCCACGCCGTTTCATATTTATGATGAAAAAGGAATTCGTGACAATGCGAAGGCTTTGAAGGAAGCATTTGAATGGAACAAGGGATATAAAGAGTTTTTTGCGGTGAAGGCCACTCCCAATCCGTTTTTGATCGATATTTTGAGAGATTACGGTTGCGGCTGTGACTGTTCCTCCATGACAGAGCTGATGCTCAGCGAGGCTATGGGTGTGACGGGAGAAGATATTATGTTTTCCTCCAACGACACGCCGGCAGAAGAGTTTGCTTACGCGGCAAAACTGGGGGCAACCATCAATCTGGATGATTTTACACACATTGAATTTTTAGAGAAGACCATCGGATATCTGCCAAAGACTTTGAGCTGTCGCTATAATCCCGGCGGTTATTTTTCCATCAGCAATGATATTATGGATAATCCGGGTGATTCCAAATACGGTTTCACCACAGAGCAGCTGTTTGAAGGCTTTAAGATCATGAAGGCGCTCGGAGTTGAAAATTTCGGCATCCATGCTTTTCTGGCAAGTAATACGGTGACCAACGAGTATTATCCTACGCTGGCAAGGACTCTGTTTGAGCTTGCAGTAAAGCTGAAAGAGGAGACGGGAGCTCACATCGCTTTTATCAATCTGTCCGGCGGCATCGGAATTCCGTATCGCCCGGATCAGGAGCCTAATGATATCAAAGTCATTGGAGAGGGCGTCCGCAAGGTGTACGAGGAGGTTCTGGTGCCTGCAGGTATGGGCGATGTTGCCATTTATACCGAACTGGGACGCTTTATGATGGCACCTTACGGCCATTTGGTGACACGCGTTCTGCACGAAAAGCATACCCACAAGGAGTATATTGGAGTAGATGCCTGTGCAGTCAATCTGATGCGTCCGGCCATGTACGGTGCCTATCATCACATCACTGTCCTTGGCAAGGAAGACTTGCCCTGCGATCACAAGTACGATGTGACCGGTTCGCTGTGTGAAAACAATGATAAATTTGCCATTGACAGAATGCTTCCTGAGATTGAAATCGGTGATTATATTGCAATCCATGATACGGGAGCCCACGGTTTTGCAATGGGTTACAATTATAACGGTAAACTGAAATCGGCAGAACTACTGTTGAAAGAGGACGGCAGAGTGGAACTGATCAGAAGAGCAGAGACTCCAAAGGATTATTTCGCGACTTTTGACTGTTTTCCTATTTTTAACAAGATGAACCGGGATGTTTAATGTTTGATAATGTGGTGATAGAATGAAATATGCGGAGTTTTTACAAAAGGGCGGTACCATAGGATGTGTTGCACCGTCCTTTGGCTGTAACATGGAGCCCTACCATACGGCGTTTTTGAATGCACAGAAGAAGTGGAGAAAAAGAGGCTATCAGCTGGATCTCGGGCCTAACTGCTATGCAGGTAAGGGAGTGGGGATCAGCAATACACCCAAGGCATGCGGGCAGGAGTTGACAGAGTATTATTTGTCAGATGTAAATGACTGCCTGATCTCCTGCGGCGGCGGTGAATTGATGTGTGAGATCCTGGACTATGTGGATTTTGAAGCCATTGCAAAGGCAAAACCCAAGTGGTTTATGGGATACTCTGACAACACCAATATGACGTATCTGCTTGCTACTATGTGCGATACCGCTGCAATCTACGGTCCCTGTGCGGCCACCTTTGGCATGGAACCGTGGCATAAGTCCGTAAAAGATGCTTTTGATCTGCTCACCGGTAAGCAGCTTACCGTGCAGGGGTATCCCACTTGGGAAAAGGAGTCTCTGAAGAACGAGGAAAATCCTCTTGCTCCTTATCATGTGACCCAAAAGAGAGTATTAAAGTGCTATGACGGCCGTAACGATAGTGCGGAGAAATGTGAGGGTGAAATTACCGGTGCCAAGGCGGCCGAAAGAATAGTCACCGGCAGAAATATTCCTGAGCTTACCGTGTCAGGACGGCTTCTTGGCGGTTGCATGGACTGTCTGGTCAATCTTTTGGGAACCTGCTATGACCACACCACGGACTTTGTGGAGAAGTATAAAGAGGATGGTATTCTGTGGTTTCTGGAATCCTGTGACCTGAATGTATACGGTATCCGCCGTGCTATGTGGCAGATGGAACATGCCGGCTGGTTTGAGCACGTAAAGGGATTCCTGATCGGAAGGCCTCTCTGCTTTGGTCAGGAAATGTTTGGTCTGGATGCTTATCAGGCAATTCTTGAGGTGGCGGCCCGGAAAAATGTGCCTGTTATCATGGATCTGGATATCGGGCATCTCTCGCCCATGATGCCCTTGATTGTGGGAAGTGTTGCTGAGGTGTCTTTGAAGGGAAATCAGATTTCAATTGAGATGAAGATGAAATAAATCATTCCGGCAGTGCGTATTTATCATACCCTGCCGGAATATTTGAACGGTAAAATTTATATAAAATTCTATTTATGAAAAATACTTGCGGAATTTGAATTTGTCTTTGAATTCCCAGTGTTTCTCCAAAAGATGGGAGAACCAGCCGATCAGCAGGCCGTTAACAGCTGCGCAGATGAAAGTGCCGGCGTGGATTCCTTCAAAATGTCCAAATCCAAAGAAGAGAAAGGACAGCCCTACGGCGATCACTAAGCTGACGCAGTCGTAGGCTATTTTGAACTTATTAATATTGATATGGTAATGTGCGGCCACTTCTTTCACAAACAATTCATATGCCTCCGGTGAAATGTATGTATGGAACAGCAGTGAAATACTGAATGTGCAGGATAGCATTCCGATGATATAATACAGGATTCTCCATCCGAAATGTCCGTCAGGGAGAAACGATAGGATGGACAAAGCACCATCCAGCAAGAGTCCGTAAAGTACAGCTGTTACAAAGGAAAAAAGATAGGACACTTTGAATTTGCGGAGGAGCAGTATGATAAATAGGAGCAGGACTGCCTGCAGGGTGTATTCCGCCATGCCGAAAGTAAAGAGCGGAAAAGTCTCTGACAGTTTTAAGTGTATCAGATAAGCAGGTGCGACTATACTGGACAAGCCGAAATCTGCACGCTCCATCAGTGCGGTTCCCAGTGAAAGCATGATCAGCCCGATGAAATAAGATGCTTCTGTGTAAAAAATACGTTTCTTCATGATGTCTCCGAGACTTACTATATTATTTCACAATATTGTATCATGCGAACCATGGAGATGCAAGTTTGAAAGAGCAAAAAAACAAAATTGGGACTTGTCAAACAAAGTAATTTGTGTTAATATATTTTCGTTGTCAAGTGATAAGATTTGATGAATGCCGGCGTGGCGGAATGGCAGACGCAGTAGACTCAAAATCTACCGGGGGCGACCTCGTGCCGGTTCGAGTCCGGCTGCCGGCAGTGTGGGAGGTGACTGAAAGGTTACCTCTCATTTTTTTACATAAAAATTATGATTGGAATGACGATAAGAATTGGAGAAGGGTTTATGAAAATCTATGATATTTCACAGGAGGTTTATGGCTGTAAGGTGTTTCCGGGAGATCCTGAGCCGGGGAGAGAGATTCTTTTAAGGATTTCTGATGGCAGCGTATGTAATCTCAGCGCTTTTTCCATGTGTGCACACAACGGGACACATGTAGATGCTCCCTACCATTTCTATGACACCGGTAAAACCTTAAGCGAAATGTCTCTGGAACATTTTGTGGGAATGGCATATGTGGCAGAGCATAGCGGCGAGGTGAAGGCGGAGGATGCCATTACAATTCTGGAAAAAGCAAGAACTGTAAGTGGTGAGGCGGTGAAAAGGATATTGGTTAAAGGAGATGCTGTTCTGACTTTGGAAGCTGCCGAAATCTTTGCGGAGGCAGGTCTCTTGCTATATGGAAATGAGTCTCAGACGGTTGGGCCGGAGGAGGCACCGATGGCTGTGCATCTGAAAATGTTGGGGGCAGACATTGCACTTCTGGAAGGCATTCGACTGGCAGAAGTGGCAGAGGGTATGTATTTTCTGAATGCTGCACCGATTCATTTGGGAGGTGCTGACGGTGCACCGTGCAGAGCGATCCTAGTTGAGATGCATTGAGCAGTTACAGTTTTCTGTATCTGTGATTGCACCTATAATTTGTCGATTTTTGTTTTTTCTTTGTGTGGATATGCGCAAAATTTCCATTGACATTTACAATAAAAAATCAATCATGTAATATGATAATGTAACCTGTTGTGAATTTTGTGGGGGTTATCATGGAGCTTTTTAAAGAGTACAGTAACGGCGATCTTTATCATGGGAAATACTATAATCAGGTGAACTTTGTGTCCAGCATGGGCGATTTTCGGTTTCACAGTCTGACCCAGGGAGAAGGGGAAGGTGAGATTTCTTCTCCGTTTCATTGGCATGAATATATAGAAATATTGTACTGTGATCAGGGTGAAGTTCTGATCACGGCAGACAATGCAGAGTATCCCTTGAAAGCCGGAGATATGATGCTGATCGGTCCCAACGTGATGCACAAAAGTTTCAAGAAGAGCGGCGAGATTGGGATCATCTATAATATTTTGTTCGATCCTGCAATTATTCAAAATGTAAACTATTGCTCATTGGAAAACAAGTGCATCAATTCATTTTTAAGTTATTTGTCAAGTTTTAATTACCATTACATAGATTGCGTTGCGATGCCAGAAGGAATGGGAGCATTGATCAGGAAGATGGACCAATATTTTCAGTCCTCTCAAGTGTACAATTGTGTTTATATCCGTGCCTGCCTTTTGGAGTTTATCGGAAAACTTTGCGAACACGGTCTTTTTACTGTGGAGGCTGCTGTCATTAGTAAACAGGTGAGCGATGCTGTTCGCGGTACGCTTGATTATATCAACACACATTATTATGAAAAGATAACGCTGGCGGACATGGCGGAGATGGCAAACCTCAGTTATTATTACTACTCGAAACTGTTCAAAATGATCACAGGAAAGACTTTTGTCTCTTTTCTTGCTTCCGTACGGGTGTTTATGGCTGAAAAACTGATGCTTTCCGGAGAGTATTCCCTGCAGGAAGTTGCGGACAAAGTGGGTTTATATCCACAGAGTACCTTCAATCATACTTATAAAAGGCTGAGGGGCTTTTCACCCAATGAATTTCTGAAAAGAGCAGAATAATCCATCTGTTTATGAAAGAATGGATTGATCAGTGTGATCTGATCTGTGAGTTTCAAACCGTGATCTTTCATAAGTCTCCCGGCTTCTAACAGTGATGCCTGATGGGAGAAGGATTCCGGATCGTGAGAATCCAGTCCCAAGACTACCGAACAGCCTTCTTCACCGGCAATGCGCCAGAAATCTTCTCTGGGATATCGCCGGCCTTCCCTGAGACCCAGCAGATTGAGTTCCAGAGGAAGTCCTGTCTTTGCGGCATGGCGGCAGAGCCTGCGCATCTGAAGGTTATAATCTTCCAAATCTCCGTTAAAACTCAAAAGATCCGGGTGTGCCAGATAGGTAAAACAACCGGTGTCGATTCCCTCGATCACCTGGTCGCAGTAACTCGTAAGTCGCGCCGGATCGTCAGTGATGGCGCGGTAACAGTATGCCTCGTGGCTTTCACCGTTACCAAGATTGTGCTGCCCAAGCAACAAATATTCAATAGGGTATTCACTGAGTACCTGAAGAAGCTTTTCAAAAAATAACGGGTAGTATTCAGCTTCCAGCCCCAGATGAATCTCAATATCATTTTGATATTCGTCTTTGAGTGCAAGAACGGTTGTGACATAATCCTCCAGCTGATTAAAATCCATTCTGAAATATGTGGCATAGTTTTCGCCCGGAAAAGGATAGGGAGTATGATCGGAAAAGCCTAATATCTTGATGCCGTTTTGGATGGCTGCTTCCACGTATTCCTTTTCTGTTCCTCTGGCGTGATTGCAGCGTGCAGTGTGTGTATGATAATTGACTTTCATGGTATCGTCCTTTTGGTGTATGTCTTGTTCCAACACAGAATAGCATATAATGATGACAGGTACAAGTTTTTCTTATAACATTTGAGATATATGTATATGGATATTTGGAATAAATAAGTTGGGAATTCAGATTGACTTTATATTCTGATAAAAATATAATGAAAACAGGCAAAATATCAGTTATAACAAAAGCATGCAGCAGGAGGAAGAGAGATGGATACGATCAATGTGCTTTCCATTGGCAACAGCTTCAGTCAGGATGCCCAAAGATATATACATGCACTGGCAAGAAAAGATGGGGTTGGAATTGAAACGGTCAATTTGTATGTCAGCGGTTGTCCATTGGATGTACACTTTCGCAATATAAAGGGAGACAAGAGAAACTATGAGATTGAGATCAATGGTCAGATCAATAGTGGCTTTTATGCTTCTGTCAAAGAGTGGCTTTTGGCGAGAAGCTGGGATTATGTAACGATTCAGCAGGCCAGTCGCCTTTCTTATAAGGAGGATACATACCAGCCCTATCTTACGGAAGTAGTGTCCTATATCCGCAGTATGTGTCCAAAAACCAAGGTGCTTTTACAGCAGACGTGGGGTTATGAGACCGGAAGCCAAAGGTGTATGAATCATGGGTTTAGTACCTATGAAGATATGTTTGCAGAAGTGCGAAGGTGTTATGATAAGGCGGCAAAAGAGGCCGGTGTTGACGGCATTATCCCCAGTGGAACCGCTTTTCTGTATGCGTTACAAAACGGTATTCCTAAGATACACCGGGATACTTTCCACGCTTCCTATGGTCTCGGCAGGCTGATCCTTGCCATGGTATGGTACGGCTATCTGACCGGAAATTCCCTGGATTCGGTGGATTTTGATGATCTGGACGAAAAAGTGACAACGGAAGAGTATGAGATTGGCAGGGCGGCTGCAAAGTTTGCATTGAAAGATGCTGTTAAGAGTTGATGAACTGTGGCCCTAAAGAGATTGCGAAATTCTAAAACTCATATAGATATTCCCAAAAGAATATGATATAATTATCTGGATTAATCCGGTGTATATCTTTGACAAATAACCTGTGCACCGGGAGGAGGAACGAATGAGCAATCTTTTAATTTCTAAAAAAAGCAAAACTCCAAATGGAATCGTTGTGGCAGCGATAATCTTTATTGCTGTGGGTGTCTTTGCGCTTATGACCGGGCTTACGGAAAGCGACAGGCGCGACAGTGATATTATGGCATTATTGAAGGCCGCCCTTCCGTTTCTTTGTATTTTTGGCGGTGCTGCAATTTTTGTCTATGCAAAAGCAACCTTTGGCAAGATTTACATAAACCTTTATGCAGACAGAGTGGAAGGTATCGGTCTGTGTGCGGGGAAAACCCAGAGCTTTATTTTCACAAAAGCGCAGGATTATCGTGTCCTGAAACAGAACGGCAAGATCTGTGTTTTCTGCAATGGAGTGGGCTTTGACATTCCTCTTCCTGAAATTGATGCAGCAGCAGTGTACAATTGCTACATGAAAGGAACACCGACGCCTGTGGATACGGATAAGGTAATTGTAGCATGTACCCATTGCGGAACGAAGTGCAGAGTGCCTAAGGGAAAGGGAACTATTGTGATAAAGTGCCCGCGCTGCTCCAAGGATTTCAATGCGAATACATGAGGTGAGTGATATGCTGAATAAGGACGATGAAATATTTGACGTGGATGATATCAAAGTAGTGGAAGCAGAAGAAGTCATAGATGTGGAACCTGTTGCGGTTGTTGAAGTGGAAGAAAACGTGGAGACGGTAGACTACTCGGATGACGATTGCTTTCACATGTATGTGGAAGATGTTTTCAATATCTGGGGCAGAGGTGTTACTGTAGTAGGAGTATGCAGGGATGGCGTAGTTAAAGTGGGACAGGAAGTATCTGTATGTGCTCCCGATGGAACCGTTGTACGTGCCACAGTTTCCGCCATTGAGAGTTTTAAGAAAATGCTGAATGAGGCAGTCCCCGGCACGATTGTGGGTATCCTGCTCAAAGGCATCAAGAAAAATCAGGTAGCCAAAGGCTATACCCTGAAAGGAATGAAATAACAATTGCACATAAAAAGGCTGTACAGATCAGTTATCTGTACAGCCTTTTTTGACATGATAGAATAATTAACATTCATATATTAGCGGTTTTTGTACATCTTTTCGTAGTAGTCCTGATACTCGCCGGAGATGATGGTTTCCCACCATTCTTTGTTGTCAAGATACCACTGGATGGTCTTTTTGATGCCGTCGGCAAACATGGTCTCAGGCAACCAGCCAAGCTCGTTGTGGATCTTGGTGGGGTCGATGGCGTAGCGCATATCATGGCCCTTGCGGTCGGTAACGTAGGTGATCAGACTTTCAGGTTTCCCCAGTTCCTTGCAGATGATCTTGACAATGTCGATATTTTTCATCTCGTTGTGACCGCCGATGTTGTAAACTTCACCGACGCGTCCCTTGTGGATGATCAGGTCGATGGCTTTGCAGTGATCCTCAACATACAGCCAGTCGCGTACATTTTCGCCCTTGCCGTATACAGGGAGGGGCTTGTCGTTTAATGCGTTGGCGATCATCAGAGGGATCAGCTTCTCGGGGAAGTGATAAGGTCCGTAATTGTTGGAACAGCGGCTGATGGTCACAGGCAGTCCGTAGGTTCTGTGATAGGCAAGTACCAGAAGGTCTGCACCTGCCTTGGAGGAACTGTAGGGACTGCTGGTGTGGATGGGGGTCTCCTCTGTGAAGAACAGGTCGGGTCTGTCCAGAGGCAGATCGCCGTACACTTCATCGGTGGATACCTGATGGTAGCGGGTGATGCCGTATTTGCGGCAGGCATCCATAAGCACTGCGGTTCCCTTGATGTTGGTGTCCAGGAATACTTCCGGGTTCTCGATGGAGCGGTCTACGTGGCTCTCTGCTGCAAAGTTTACCACGATGTCGGGATGTTCCTCCTCAAACAGCTTGTAGACAGCTTCTCTGTCGGTGATGTTTTCCTTTACAAAGCGGAAATTGGGATTGTCCATGACCGGTGCGAGCGTGGAAAGGTTACCTGCATAGGTCAGGCAGTCCAGACACACGATGCGATAGTCAGGGTACTTATTCAGCATATGGAAGATAAAATTGCTTCCTATAAATCCGGCGCCGCCGGTTACAATAATTGTCATAACAAAATTCTCCTTTATTAGGTATTGGTATTAATATAAGCCGTCATGATATTTGCCGTCGAGGACGTCTTTCAAGTATTGACCGTACTGGTTTTTCTTCAGGACTTCGTAAACTTTCATCACATCTTCCTTGCTGATCCAGCCGTTCAGGTAAGCGATTTCTTCCAGACATGCAATTTTGCGGTGCTGGTGTGTCTCTACAGTCTTTACGAAGTTGGTGGCATCCACAAGGCTTTCATGGGTTCCGGTATCCAGCCAGGTAAAGCCCTGTCCCAGAAGCTCAACGTTCAATTGGTCATTTTCCAGGTAGATACGGTTTAAGTCTGTGATCTCAAGTTCACCGCGGGCACTGGGTTTTAACCCCTTTGCATACTCCACAACCTTGTTGTCGTAGAAGTACAGACCGGTCACGCAGTAGTTACTCTTAGGCTTTGCGGGTTTTTCTTCAATGGAGATGGCCTTGCCCTCTTTGTTGAATTCCACGATGCCGAATCGCTCCGGATCATCCACATAGTAGCCGAAAACAGTGGCGCCTTTGCCGGACTGTGCGTTTTCCACAGCAGTCTTCAGTCGTTTCTTCAGGCCATGACCTGCAAAAATATTGTCTCCCAGCACCATGGCTACGGTATCGTCGCCGATGAACTCTTCGCCGATCAGGAAAGCCTGTGCCAATCCGTCAGGACTGGGCTGTACGGCATAAGAGAGCTTCACACCGAACTGATGTCCGTCCCCCAGAAGCTCCTTAAATCTAGGGGTGTCCTGAGGAGTGGATATGATCAGGATATCTCTGATCCCTGCATTCATCAGAACGGACATGGGATAGTAGATCATGGGCTTGTCATAAATAGGCAGAAGCTGCTTGGAGGTGACCATGGTTAGCGGGTATAAGCGTGTGCCGGAACCGCCGGCTAAAATAATACCTTTCATTTTATAATCTCCTTATATTCTCGTTGGTAAGTATCTTCCTCTAACAGTTTGACCGAAAACAGTTACATCATTCGGTTTCTGTATATAGTATAAAAGGTGACCTAACGTCACCTTCAAGTACTTTTTGAATAGAAATATAATTTTGGTTATTTTTGACAAAGAAAGATACCTGCATCCTTGGAAATGTGGAATTTCTTGTGTATTTTGTCTTCCACAAAGGAACGGAAGTCTTTGTAACGGTCTAGCAGAATCTGGTTTTGGTTGCCGTGACAGGATAGGATATATTCGATCAAAGGCTCAGCATGGTCAATCACAATGGCGTCCTCGTACCTTTCACAGCTGATCCGTGAAAAATGCGGGCGAAGGAGTGTGTCACCGTTCTCCAACCCGAAGCGTTCGTAGAGATTTTCAGCGGCAAGAACGATGCGGTTGTCAAAGGCCTGTACCAGTTCAGTGACCTCCTTCATGTGCCGGCAACCGTAGGTGCTGCTCAAGAAGGTGCCAGAGGGCTTCAGCACTCTGGAGATTTCACCGCAGGCTTTCGGCAGATCGTCGCAGTAAAAGAGCACATGATTGGCGATGATCAGATCGAAGGTTGCGTCCTCGTAGGGAAGCGCGTGACAGTCCTGCACCTGAAAAGAAAAGCGCCGGTCATCGCTTCCGATATTTCTCCTGGCATCCCGTAACATTCCCTCAGAGATATCGGTTAGAAGAATGGAGGTGTTTCCGGGGAGCGTGTAAAGATTCTCGGTCCAGAGCGCGCCGTTGCCGCAGCCAAGCTCCAGTATTTTCATACCTTCCTTTATGTCGCATTTTTCGAAGATCCAGGGAAACCAGCCTTGTTTGTTGACGGAAAAATCCCGGTGCAGCCGGATGCGTGCAGAGATATTGGTGGCATTCTGATACTGGTCTTTTAAGCTCTTTTCCATGCCGGTCAGATGGATCAGATCCAGCATACGGCTCCAGTCAGGCTGACCTTCCTTTTCGATGGCATCTACGGTGCTGTCAATGGCCTCGGCTACAAGCTGTAGCTGTTCCATGCGGTCCTGTACCAGTTTCTTCTGCATGTTCAGGGAACTGATCATGAATTGACAGTCGTCGTCGCCGATGGTCATTTCCCGGATATCATCCAGTGAAAAGCCCAGATATTTTAACAGCAAAATCTGCTGAAGTCTGGCAAAGTCGGAGTCCGTATAAAATCGGGCGCCGGAGGAGGTGACATATGAGGGTTTTAAGATGTTTTGTTTATCATAAAAGCGGATGGTCCGAACGGAAACCTGAGCCATTCTTGCGAATTGGCCTGAAGAATAATATCCGGGGAGCTTCATAAGTACACCTGCCTTTCCACAGATGGAGGAAGTCTACAGTTTTGGAATTTAGAGAAAGGGAAGGACCGTAGGGTTGCAGCGGACGTAGCCCAAGGACCGACGTTTTTCACGGGTTTGCATTTGCAGCCCTACGGTCCTTCCCTTTCTCTAAATCCAAAAACTGCGGCATTGCCGCAAGCTGCGGGTTGTAATGTAAGAAAATTGTTTATGAACTGATATTGCTGTATTCTTTCACTGTCTGTCAGCATAAATGGTTTTTATATATGTATTATAATATATTTTCCGGCAAAAATCTACTAGCCAACAACGCCAAGATGTTGTATTATTATATCTATATATAGTTGTTTGTCATGCAACCTGCAGGAGGAGAAGATGGATAGCATGTTTGATTGCAAGGATTGCGAGAGGTTGATTCCTGATTTTATAAAACAGAAGATGAATTATCGGATTCTGAAGGCATATTGTGATCATGTAAAAGAGTGCGACGAATGCCGCGAAGAGCTGACTATTCAGTTTCTTGTGACGGAGGGCATGAGCAGGCTCGAGGAGGGCGATGCATTTGACCTGAACCGGGAGCTCGACAAGAGGATAGAGGAGGCCCGCAGAAGGCTTTCAAAGTCTGAGCGTATCATCCGCGCAGGAGCTGTGCTGGAAATGATCGGAATGCTGGCCGTCTTGTGCGTGGTATTCTGGATCATCTTCAGATGACAATGAGAGTGGTGAGAGAAAGGACAGATCAATGAGTGAAAAACTGGTTCTGATCGACGGACACAGCATCCTTAACAGAGCATTTTACGGGGTGCCGCTTTTGACCAATACAAATGGGCTTCACACCAATGCGGTGTATGGCTTTCTGAATATCATGTTTAAGATCCTGGAAGAGGAAAAGCCGCAGTATCTGGCTGTGGCTTTTGATGTGCATGCTCCCACTTTCAGGCATCAGATGTACGATGCCTATAAGGGGACCAGAAAAGGAATGCCGGATGAACTGAGAGAACAGGTTCCTGTGATGAAGAACGTGCTCAGGGCCATGGAAATAGAGATCATGGAACAGGCAGGACTGGAGGCGGACGATATACTGGGGACGCTTGCCAGGAAGGCGGAAAAAGCCGGCATGGAGGTTTCGCTGGTGTCCGGTGACAGGGACCTTCTGCAGATTGCAACGGACAGGATTAAGATCAGAATTCCCAAGACCAAAATGGGCAGGACTGAGATAGAGGATTATTATGCAAAGGATGTGCTGGAAGCATATCATGTAACGCCGGAACAGTTCATCGAGCTGAAGGCACTTATGGGAGATACCTCTGACAATATTCCCGGTGTTCCTAAGGTGGGAGAAAAGACGGCGGCCGCCCTGATGGAGGAGTATGGCTCTTTAGACAATATCTATGCTCACGTGGAGGAGATTTCCAAGAAGAGTATCCGCGAATCATTGAAGGAGAACAGAGCGCTGGCCGATTTGAGTAAAGCTCTTGCAACTATCAAGACGGATGCGGAAGTGGAGCTTGATCTTGAGAAGGCGAAAGCAGAGGATTTTTATACAAAGGAAGCCTATGCACTGTTCCGGGAATTAGACTTTAAAAATATGCTCAGCCGCTTTGACAAGGTTAATACGGAAGATGTGAACAAAGCAGCTGAATTTACGGTGTGCGGCAGTGTCTCAGAGCTGTTTGACAAAATGAACGGGGCGCCCGGCAGAGTGGGGCTCTGGCTTCTTTCCGATGAAGAACAATCACTGCGTGCAGTGGCCCTTGCAGGCTCTGAAGCGGATGTGTGTGCCTATGCGCTGAAAAGTGGCGAGAGAGAAGCGGTGGAGGCTGCCATATACAGTCTTTCCCGTAAGAATCCGGTTGCTGTTTTTGATATAAAGAAAATGTATGGCTTACTGGATCAGGATTCCACAGACCGATATTTTGATGTGCTGATTGGTGCCTATCTGTTGAATCCTCTGAAGAGCGATTATGATATTGAGACCATTGCAAAGGAGCATCTGGATCTTTTGATCCCCGGCTACCAGGAACTCTTCGGGAAACAGGCCGTGAGTCAGATATTATCTTCCAAGCCGGATGAACTTCTACAGTACTGCTGTAATGGTGCCCGTGTTGCAAGAAAAGCAGCCGACGTGCTTGAGGATAAGCTGAAAGAAGCCGGCATGGATCGGTTGATGCGTCAGGTGGAGATGCCCCTTTCCCTGGTTCTTTATGACATGGAAAAAGAGGGGGTACAGGTCAGAAGAGATGAACTGAAGGAATACGGCGAGGCTCTGGTGGCAAGGATTGATGAACTGGAGCAGTCCATCCATGAGCAGGCGGGAAGCTCTTTTAATATTAATTCCCCGAAGCAGCTTGGCGAGATCCTCTTTGAGAAGATGCAGATTCCCGGCGGCAAGAAGACCAAGACCGGTTATTCCACCGCGGCTGATGTGCTGGAGAAGCTGGCGTCGGAATATCCCATTGTCAATGACATTCTGGAGTACAGGGGTCTTACCAAGTTAAAGTCCACTTATGCAGACGGTCTGGCAGCTTATATCGGCGATGACGAAAGGATCCATACCAATTTTAACCAGACTATAACAGCTACCGGAAGGATCAGTTCCACAGAGCCGAATTTACAGAATATTCCCATGAGGATGGAACTTGGAAGAAAGATCCGCAAGGTTTTTGTACCGTCAGATGGCTGTATTTTTATGGATGCGGATTACTCTCAGATTGAGCTCAGAGTGCTGGCACATATGTCAGGGGATGAACAGCTGATCGAGGCCTATCACATGGATCAGGATATTCACAGGATCACTGCATCAAAAGTATTTCACACCCCATTTGAGGAGGTTACGGATCTGCAGAGAAGAAATGCCAAGGCGGTGAATTTCGGTATTGTGTACGGCATCAGCTCCTTTGGCCTGAGTCAGGATCTGAGTATCGGCAGAAAAGAGGCCGCAGAATACATTGAGCAGTATTTTGCCACCTATCCCAAAGTAAAAGAATTTCTGGATAATCAGGTGAAGGAAGCTAAAGAAAAAGGATATATAACGACTATGTACGGTCGCAGACGTCCTGTGCCGGAGCTTTCCAGTTCCAATTTTATGCAGAGGTCTTTCGGTGAAAGAATTGCCATGAATTCTCCTATTCAGGGAACGGCGGCAGATATTATCAAGATTGCTATGATCCGTGTGTGGAAAGCACTTAAGGATGCCGGTTTACAGTCAAAACTGATCCTTCAGGTTCACGATGAACTGTTGATTGAAACGTTGCGTGGAGAGAAGGAGCAGGTGCGCAGGATCCTGGAGGAAAATATGAAGGCAGCTGCCTCACTGGCAGTAACTCTGGAGGTGGATCTTCACACAGGAGACAACTGGTACGAGGCAAAATAGAATGGGTGAAGAGGCGTACAGGAGGATATTATGCGTCTGATCGGAATTACCGGCGGAGTAGGAGCCGGCAAGTCAGAACTGTTACAATATATTGAAAATAATTATCTTTGTAAGGTTTATCTGGCAGACCGGGTCGCTCATGAAATACAGATGCCGGGCGGGGTTTGCTATGAGCAGCTGGTTAAGCTCCTGGGAGAAGAGGTTCTTGAAGAGAACGGCTGCATTGACCGGGCAAAGATGGCTTCCATGATCTTTGGGGACAGCGGATTATTACAGAAAGTAAATGAAATTGTGCATCCCGGGGTGCAGAAGTATCTGCTTGAGAGGGTGGAAGAAGCGCGAAGAGATTTGCAGACGGAGCTTTTCTTTATTGAGGCGGCTCTTTTGATCGAGGCGGGTTACAAAGAGATCGTGGATGAAATGTGGTATGTTTATGCCTCGGAAGAAGTGCGGCATAGACGCCTGCGAAGCGGCAGAGGTTATACGCCCGAAAAAATCAGGCAGATCATGGACAGCCAGTTATCGGAGCAGGCATTTCAGGATGCTGCTGATTTTGTGATCGACAACAGCGGAGCTCTTGAGGACAGCTATTTACAGATTGATGAAAGACTGAAAAAATATACCCGGAGGGCCGTACAATGAGAATGTGTAGTATTGCCAGCGGGAGCAGTGGTAACTGTATCTATGTGGGCTCTGAAGCTACGCACCTTCTGGTGGACGTGGGAATCAGCGGCAAACGGACGGAATGCGGACTGAACAGTCTGGGTGTAAGCGGCCACGATCTGGATGGCATTCTAATCACCCACGAGCATGCGGATCACATTAACGGTCTCGGTGTTATGGCAAGAAAGTATCATATCCCAATCTATGCTACGGCGAAAACCATTCAGTCCATCCTATCATGCCGGAGTCTGGGAGAGATGGATCCGGAATTGTTTCATGAGGTGGAGTCCGACCGTAAAATATCCATAAAGGATCTGACAATCAATCCCATGCATATTTCACACGATGCGGCAGACCCTGTGGCATACCGCATTGGTTACGGCAACAAAAAAATCGGAATCTGCACGGATCTGGGTGTTTACAATGATTACACGGTGGAGTGCCTGAAGGGACTGGATGCTTTATTGATAGAAGCCAATCACGATGTGAATATGCTTCAGGTGGGGCCTTATCCCTATTATCTGAAACAGCGCATTCTGGGGGAAAAAGGGCATTTGTCCAATGAAAATTCAGGCAGACTGCTTTCCCGTATCCTCCACGACAAGCTGCAGACAATTGTTTTGGGGCATCTTTCCAAGGAAAATAATTTGCCGGAGCTTGCCTATGAGGCGGTTCGCATGGAGATCACCATGGGAAATAATCCCTATAATGCCAACGATTTCCGGATCCAGGTGGCGAGCCGCAGCCAGGTATCTCCTGTAGTGACTGTTGAATAGCGTTGCAGGGGCTTGCAAGAAACGGCAGATTTTGATAATATAATCGAAAAAGAATAGTAAGAACTTAAAAACGGAGGATATATGAAAAAGACAATTATTACAGTAGTAGGCAAGGATACGGTTGGAATTATTGCAAAGGTGTGCACTTATCTGGCACAGAACGGTATCAATATTCTGGATATTTCCCAGACCATTGTACAGGGATTCTTTAACATGATGATGATCGTGGATACCAACGGCACAAGTAAGCCCTTTGGCGATATGGCGGATGAAATGGCCGCTCTCGGCGAGGAGATCGGTGTAGTCATCAAGTGTCAGAAGGAAGAAATCTTTGACAAGATGCACAGAATCTGACGCACTGTAAGATTCTAATACGGAAACCGAGGAGAATGATTCATGATCAATATATTTGAAGTGAACGAAACAAATAAAATGATAGAGAAGGAGAATCTGGATGTCCGCACGATCACTTTGGGCATCAGTCTCTTAGATTGTATTGACAGTGATCTTCAGAAGCTGAATGATAAGATTTATCACAAGATTTATGAAGCTGCGAAGGATCTGGTGCGCACGGGAGAGGAGATTTCAAGAGAATTCGGAATTCCCATTGTAAACAAGAGAATCTCCGTTACGCCCATTGCGCTGATCGGCGGTGCGGCCTGTAAGACTACGGAAGATTTTGCGTCCGTTGCCCTGACTCTGGATCGGGTAGCGAAGGAAGTCGGTGTGAACTTCATCGGCGGCTATTCCGCGCTGGTGAGCAAGGGAATGACTCCGGCTGATGAGCTTCTGATCCGTTCCATACCTCAGGCCCTTTCCTCTACGGAACGTGTCTGCAGTTCTGTGAATCTGGGCTCTACCAAGACCGGCATCAACATGGATGCAGTGAAACTGATGGGCGAAGTGATCAAAGAAACGGCAGAGTATACGAAAGAAGATGATTCTCTGGGCTGTGCAAAGTTGGTGGTATTCTGCAATGCCCCCGATGACAATCCTTTCATGGCTGGCGCTTTCCATGGTGTGACCGAGGCTGACAAGATCATCAACGTGGGTGTCAGCGGCCCCGGCGTAGTAAAGACAGCGTTGGAAAAGGTGAGGGGAGAGAATTTTGAAGTTCTGTGTGAGACCATAAAGAAGACTGCCTTCAAAGTGACCCGCGTAGGGCAGCTGGTGGCGCAGGAAGCCTCCAAAATGCTGAATGTACCGTTTGGTATCGTGGATTTGTCTCTGGCACCTACCCCGGCAGTGGGCGACAGTGTGGCAGATATTTTATGTGAGATTGGACTGGAATACGCCGGCGCACCCGGAACAACGGCAGCTCTGGCTCTTTTGAATGATCAGGTGAAAAAGGGCGGTGTTATGGCGTCTTCTTATGTCGGCGGATTAAGCGGCGCTTTCATTCCGGTCAGCGAAGATCAGGGAATGATCGATGCCGTGGTTGCCGGTGCACTGACTCTGGAAAAGCTTGAGGCTATGACCTGTGTCTGCTCCGTGGGACTTGACATGATTGCGATTCCCGGCGACACCAAGGCTACCACTATCTCCGGCATTATTGCGGATGAAATGGCAATCGGCATGGTGAATCAGAAGACGACAGCCGTTCGTGTGATCCCTGTGGTAGGTAAGAGCGTGGGAGATACTGTGGAATTCGGCGGTCTGCTTGGCTATGCACCGATCATGCCTGTAAATCCATTCTCTTGCGACGCCTTCGTAAACCGCGGCGGAAGAATTCCGGCACCGATCCACAGCTTTAAGAATTAAACCATACTGTTGAATCATAATACGATAATCGGAGTGCGGTATTCATTGCGAAGTGCGGTGCCGGATACGGAAGATTCCACTGCATTGTATATGTGGCTGATCCGGATATCCTGCCTGAGCATTTGCAGTGCATTCGCACTTAACAGTTTGTCTGCATCTGCAAGTTTGGTGATCAGTGGAATGGAGGAGTGCTCCTTTATGGCAGACAAAAGGGGAGCAGCATCTTTGCGAAGCCCCAGGACTCTGGCATAGGGAACGTAATCCAGGGAACGGTACCGTTTGACATCGTCGGATCTGATATCCAGCAGGATGTGCATCAGACTGCGGCTGAGCCTGGTGTGGGTATTGTCTTTGCTTTTTAACAGGTCGCAGAAATCTTCAAAGGAACGGAATCGGAAAAGATTGTTCTTTATCTTGTCTGAAAGATCCGGACTGACATCCAGATAGACATCATAATCATCTGTTTCATGAGACAGTAGCCTGTACAGGAGGATTTGAGAGAAATCGTCCGCTTGTATGGGCTTTTTTGTTTTCCATGCATGATTAAGGAGGTCGAAAACTTCAGAAGGGATATGGCTTTGAAGATTGTCAGGCTCATTGTTTTCAATGATTGCGCTGCGGATTCCGGTAGCTGAAGGAAACCGGCCGGTGAGCTGTCCGTCATGATAACCGGCCCCGGTACGCTTGATGGTAACGGGCCGGATACGGCTGTTTCTCCGAAGCAGTGCCTTGATATATTCCAAACCCAGAATGTTGTTTGGAGAAGTGCATATCCTGTCTGCCTCCCGGAGAGACGGGTCATATTCCGTGAGGGCCTGTGATCTGGCGGCCGGGTAGGAGAGTCCCTGCTTTAATTTGTCGGTGAGTATATTCCGGAACTTTTCCGGTTCTGAAGCGAGAATTTCAGCCATAGGGCGCAAATCGGCCACATCGCCGCATTCACTGCCAAAGCAGAGAAAGTCCGCCACTCCCAATTTGTCCAGCATGGATACTGCGCCGTGTGCGTAATACTCTGCACTGGAGCACGACCAGATAGCGGGAATTTCCAAAACAAGGTCAGCTCCGCATCTCAGCGCCATTTCGGCGCGGTCATATTTATTGATGATGGCGGGAGTGCCGCGCTGCATGAAATTACCGCTCATGGCAATAATGGTATAGTCGGCATCCGTACAAGACAAAGAGGTCTCCAGGTGATAGCGGTGGCCGTTATGAAAGGGATTATATTCTGCGACAATAGCGTTTATTCGCATTTAGTCAACCTCCCGTGAGTAAAACAAACGTAATTTCGATAATTACAGTAAAAAACAAAATGTGAAAAAAATAACACACAAAAGTGGGGAGTTATCTACATTTTATCAATATTCTGCTCGATAATTCTTTAACAACATGTTTCCCAAAATATACAATTTAACGGATATTTTTCCTTGTGTATCAACTTTTAATTTAGTATAATACAAAAAGGGAAGTTTGTTAAGTGAAAAGTGCAAACTTTTATTTCATGTAATGAATCCTGTGCGAAAACGAAAATAATTCTATGTGCGATGCCGATAGGCACCGGAGAGGAGAACTGATATATGACTTATATTGACAAGATCAAAGAGCGCGCCAGAATGGACAGGAAAACCATTGTTCTTCCTGAGACTACTGATAAGAGGACACTGCTGGCAGCAGCCAAGATCGTGGAGGAGAAAATTGCCGATCTGATCATGATCGGTAATGCGGAGAAGATTCTGGACGGTGCCGGCTGGCTGGAGGTGGATCTGTCTGAGGTGAAGATTGTGAATCCCGCCACCACCCCTAAGTTTGAAGAATATGCCAATCTTTTATATGAAACCAGAAAAGCAAAGGGGATGACCCTTGAGCAGGCGAGAGAGATTCTTCTGAATGATTATCTGACTTTCGGTATTGTTATGGTTAAGGCGGGTGACGCAGACGGTATGGTTGCCGGTGCCTGCCATTCTACGGCAGATACCCTTCGCCCTGCACTGCAGATCCTGAAGACAGCGCCCGGAGTAAAGCTTGTATCTGCATTCTTTGTAATGGATACCCAGTTTAAGGATCAGGGCGAGGACGGTACATTCATTTTTGCGGATTGCGGTCTGAATCAGGATCCTACGGCAGAAGAACTGGCGGCCATTGCCGACACTTCTGCACAGAGCTTCAAAGCGCTGGTAGGACCGAAACCCGTGATTGCCATGCTGAGTCACTCTACCAAGGGAAGCGCAAAGCACGCTCTGGTAGATAAGGTGGTAGATGCCACACGGATCGCTCATGAGCAGTATCCTCATTTGATTCTGGACGGTGAACTGCAGCCCGATGCGGCACTGGTTCCCAGCGTGGCCAAGTCCAAGGCGCCCGGCAGTGAAGTGGCCGGCAATGCGAATGTTCTGATCTTCCCTAATCTGGACGCCGGCAATATTGGTTATAAGCTGGTGCAGAGACTGGGCGGAGCGGAAGCCTACGGCCCCATGCTTCAGGGAATTGCCAGACCTGTCAACGATCTTTCCCGTGGTTGCTCCTGGGAAGACATCGTTGGTGTTGTTGCCCTGACGGCAGTGCAGGCACAGCTTACGTTTGAGTAATGAAAAGTATTTAACATAGAAAGGTGAATGAATCATGAATATTTTAGTAATCAATTGCGGCAGTTCTTCTCTTAAGTTCCAGCTGATCAATTCCGAGTCTGAGCAGTGTATCGCCAAGGGACTTTGCGAGCGTATCGGTATTGATGGAAGTAAGATCGTTTACACCCCTGCCGGCGGTGACAAGGAAGTGAAAGAAGCCCCCATGGCTGATCACACCGATGCCATCCGCCTCGTGCTGGAAGCTCTGACCAATGATAAGACCGGCGTGGTGAAGAATTTGGATGAGATCGGAGCCATCGGTCATCGTATGGTACACGGCGGCGAGAAGTTCTCCGGTTCCGTGGTGATCACGGACGAGGTGGTTGCTGCGGTGGAAGAGTGCAACGATCTGGCGCCTCTGCACAATCCTGCCAACCTGATCGGTATTGACGCCTGCAAGAAGCTGATGCCCACTACTCCCATGGTTGGTGTGTTTGATACTGCATTCCATCAGACCATGCCGGAAGAAGCATATATGTATGGAATCCCTTACGAGTATTATCAGAAGTACAGAATCAGAAGATACGGTTTTCACGGTACCAGCCACTCTTATGTTTCCAAGAGAGCTGCTGAAGTGTTGGGCGAGAAGTATGAAGATCTGAAGATTATCGTATGTCATCTGGGCAACGGTGCCAGCGTTTCCGCTGTCAAGAACGGTAAGTGCGTTGATACCTCCATGGGTCTGACCCCGCTTGAGGGTCTGATCATGGGTACCCGCTCCGGTGATATCGATCCTGCCATTATTGAGTTTATTGCACATAAAGAGAATAAGTCCATCGATGAAGTGATGGCTATCCTGAATAAGAAGTCCGGTGTTTTAGGTTTGTCTGATAACCTTTCTTCCGATTTCCGCGATCTGGAAGACGGCCTGGCTGCAGGAGACGAGAATGCGATCCGCACCATGAAGACCTTCTGCTATCGTGTAGCCAAGTATATCGGTGCCTATACCGCAGCGATGAATGGCGTAGATGCAATCTGCTTTACCGCAGGAGTAGGCGAGAACGGACCTATCGTGAGAACCATGGTTTGTGAGTATCTCGGATATTTGGGTATCACTCTTGACGAAGAAGCCAACAAGAAGCGCGGCAAGGACATGGTGATCACCGCTCCCGGCTGTGCAACCAAGGTTTTGGTGATCCCTACAAATGAGGAATTGGCCATCGCAAGAGAAACTGCACGTTTGGTTCTGTAAAAAACTTTAAAATGTTATTGACAAACCGCATTCTAATATGTATAATGAATCAGTGTGTGAATTAACTTGCACAGGAGTATGCTATGTTAGTGAATTTATCTGATGTTTTAACATCTGAAGGCAGGAAGACACAGATAAGTGTTCCGCTTGAGATGACAAGCTTCACCAGCAGGCTAGGACATTTTCTGATTACGCAGAAGAGTCCGGTGGATTTTACTTTTACCAATGATGGAATGAACAGGGCGAAAGTAGAAGGCAGAGTGGAACTTACATTTCGGACCAAATGTGACAGATGCCTGACAGAAGTCCCTACGTTGCTTGTTTTGGAGTTTGACAGGACGGTGACTTCACCCGGTGTGGAACTTGAAGAGGATTCCGATGATGACCGGCTCTTTATGGAGGGGTATCAGCTAGATGTAGAAGCTTTTGTGTACGACGAAATTTTAGTTAACTGGCCAATGAAGATTCTATGCCGTCCCGACTGTAAAGGTGTGTGTATTGTGTGCGGGAAGAATCTCAATCAAGGTGATTGCGGATGCGACACGTTCGTACCGGATCCCCGCATGGCAGCCATACAAGATATCTTCAACGCGAATAAGGAGGTGTAACGATGTCTATTTGTCCTAAGAATAAATCTTCCAAAGGTAGAAGAGATAAGAGAAGAGCAAACTGGAAGATGAGCGCTCCTACATTGGTAAAGTGCAGCAAGTGCGGTGCACTGATGATGCCTCACAGAGTTTGTAAGGCTTGCGGTTCTTACAACAAGAAACAAGTTGTAAGCGTTGATTAATGAATAGCTCAACATGAGAATCAGGCTTCTCCGGATGGAGAGGCCTTTTTTCGTGTAGTAAAAAGGCGATAAAATTTAGTTTTACGTGTAATATGGTAAAAAGAAACGAAAAAGTGTAATAATAAAACGGCAAAAGTACTTGATTATAGTGTGGCAGGGGTGTATGATATAACAAATGTAATCTTTTTTGTTGCATGTACATATATATGGATTATGAAAGGAGCGGATACAATGAAGATGACAAAGACAAAAAAATCATGGATATCAAGCGTACTTGCAATTATTGTTTGTATTGCTATGCTTGTAGGAACCACTTTTGCATGGTTCAGCGACACTGTTACCAGTGGAGTGAATAAGCTTCAGTCCGGTAATCTGGATGTTTCCCTGCAGTATCTCAAGAATGGAAACTGGGAAGATGTTACCGCGTCCACAAAGCTGTTTAATGAGGCTGCTCACTGGGAACCTGGTTATACGGAAGTTGTATATCTGAAGATTGCAAATGAGGGTTCTTTGGCTCTGAAGTATAAGTTATCCGTGAATGTTGCAAATGAGGATCCCGGCAAGACGGAAAGCGGTGCGGATATTAAACTGTCTAACTATCTTAAAATGGGTGTTGTGGAAGGTGTCACCACTGCTTATGCGAAGCGCTCGGATGCCCGTAATGCCGTGCAGAATGCAGGCAATATTGCTTCCTACAGTAAGATTGACAGCATAATTGCAGGAGGACCTGCTCAGTACGTTGCGCTTGTGGTTTATATGCCTGAGGAGGTTACCAATGAAGCGAACCATAATGGCACCGATGTTCCTTCCATAGAACTGGGTATTGAGCTCTTTGCTACGCAGCTGCCGCACGAGTACGACAGTTTTAGCAATAATTATGATGATCCGGCATGGGTTGTAGCAAATGCAGATGCACTTGTTGAAGATGAAGCTGAATTGAATGCAGCTCTTGCAAACGGTGGTTTGGTAGCCCTTGCATCCGATATTGACAGTGATATTACACTTGATAATGTGGCAGAAGATACCATTGTGAACTTCGCAGGACATACTATTAACGGAACAGTTACTGTTGCAGAAGGCCAGACCGTAACCTTAAACGGTCAGGGCGGTATTGCAGCTACCGGCAGTGACCCTGCCATTAAGGTTGGAAAGTCTTCTGATGTAACCATCAGCGGCGGAACGATCACTTCCGAGAGTACAGCTGTTAAGATTGCAAACACCAAGACAGAAGAGGATATGAAGCTTACGATTGAGGAAGGAACGAGCATTACAGCTCCGACTCTGATCGCGCTTGATGCAATGAGCGGATATGCCGGTGCGGAAGTTGAAATCAATGGCGGTGACTTTACTGCAACTGCATCCGGAAGTTATGTTCGTCCGATCAATGTAAACGGCGGCAATGTGACGATCAACGGCGGTACTTTTGAAGCTCCCAATGCAACCAGCTATTGCTATTTCATTGATGTTGGTGAAAAGTACAACACAGAAACCCAAACCTATGATGTGGGCTCTGTTACGATTAATGGCGGTACCTTTAAAACGAATGCAAACTATGGCCGTGTTGTTGTAGGAAGCATAGGAAATTATGCGAACAGAACTCCCGGTGAAGTTATTATCAATGGTGGTACGTTTGAAATGATGGGTACTTATGGAGTGCTTACAGATGTAGGTGCACATGTTGTTGTAAACGATTGTACATTTAAGTCAGGCGGTAACAATGTATTTTCCATCACTAACAATAATACGACCGACAGAACCATTGAGGTTAAGGGCGGTGATTACACCATTGCTACCCGTATGTCCACCTGGGATATTCCTCTGGGAAGCTTTGCAGGCAGTTATCCGACCGATTCCAGCCCTGTTGGAAAAGTTATCATTTCCGGTGGTACAATCAACAGCTACATCTGCGATGGCAGTGTGATCGACGGAGCTACCAGCGTAGACCTTGTTGCTGACGGTTACAAAGTAATTGACAACGAAGACGGAACAAAGTCAGTTGTGGTTGAATAATGAATGTTCAATTGATATTTATGAAATAAGAATTGATATTTATGAAATAAGAATGTGAAAGGTTATTGCCGGGGCCAATGCTCCGGCAATAATTTTATCTGTATGCTGAGGGGCCGCTATAAAGCTGAGTTTTCTTTTTGATTGGTAAAAAAATCTTTCCGTATGTTATAATTAACATAAAAAAATCATAGAAACCCACAAAATAATGATATACAATGAAAAAAAACATTTGTGAAAACCGACACAAATAGAAAGGCATAAAGATATGAGAATCAATGAGAAAGAATCAGCAGTAATCGTTATTTCATCAAAGGCTACACC
This sequence comes from Acetatifactor sp., assembly GCA_045579545.1. Taxonomy (GTDB): domain Bacteria; phylum Bacillota; class Clostridia; order Lachnospirales; family Lachnospiraceae; genus Acetatifactor. The sequence goes on from JAZNMF010000123.1 coordinate 28,178, forward strand.
CAGAGAACATTTTGCAGCTAAAGAACTGCAAAAGTATATGGAAAAGATTGTTGGCGTAAAGCTGTCCATTGTTCGGGACAATCGTGTGTTTGTAAAGCAGAGGATTATTATCGGTGGGCCGGAGCGAAACCATGCAGCTGCAGAGTTTATCACTGTGGAGGATTTCGGCAAAATGGTACCGGGACCGGAAGGCTTTCTGATCAAGAGCTTCGGCGAAGATGCGCTGTTGATCGCTGGAAGTGAGGACAGCTGTGAGCGCGGTACGGTTTACGGCGTATATGAATTCCTGGAAAGATATTTGGGATGCAGTCTGTCTGCCTATTCTCATCCGGATGTGGCCGCAGGAGAATGGATCCCGTCAGCGGCAGAGATCGTTCTTTCAGATATTAATTATGTAAAGACCATGGCGGACCGCCCGCTCCGCGGCGCGTGCGTGCAATACGGTGATGCAGCAGGAGATCCGGATAGAAAATTAAATGTCGTATTTTTTGAGTGGCTTCTCAAGAATCGTTACAACTATGTGTATCTTTGGAGCAAAACCTATGAACAGTACAAGGATATGGGATTGGTGGATGTGGCAAGCCGAATGGGTCTGGAATTCATGGTGGGCCATCATGATGCTTCCGATCTGTTCCTGCCTCCGGAAGGAAATAAGTATTTCCCTGAGAAATATTATGAGACCCATCCGGAATATTACAGACTGCAGGAGGACGGTACCCGGTTTAAGTCTGTAGATCATGGCGGACAGATGATTTTCTGCAGCCGCAATATGGAATTGATCGAGGAAATCAGTAAAAATATCATTTCCTGGCTGTCGCAGAATCCCGGTGTAAAAATGGTGCAGCTGGCACCCCATGACGGGATAGCACCTCAGTGCGTATGCGAGGCGTGCGCCCCTTACAGTAAGTCAGAGAATTATATCTACTTTATGAATGAGATCGCGATCCGTGTTGCTAAGGTGCATCCGGATGTAAAAATGGTCTCTACGGTCTATGTAGATCTCTGGGAATGCCCCAAGGAAGTGAATTTAAGCCCTTCCCTGATGATCCATGAGTCGACCTGGCATGTGATAATCCAAGGGACGACCTGGCTTGGCGGACTGCGTACCACAGGTAAGCCGGACGGCAGCTGCTTAAACGGTACTCATTTTGAGGATAACATAATGGAGTGGAAGAAGACCGGAGTGGGAGTTTTTTATTATGATTATTACATGAGTGTCTATTCCGGCAGACAGCGCTATATTCCCATGGCAGATGAGGTGCAGGCCATCTGGAAGCGCTTCATCGAAAAAGACATTGCTGGTTCTTTCACGCAGATTGAGTGCTTTAACCTGTGGAACCATATTTTCAATTTCTACACCTTCGGAAGAACTGCTTATGACACAGAGCTTTCCATGGAGGATAATCTGGACCGGTTTGCCAAGATCTTCGGGGAAGGTGCAGAGTGGATGAAGAAGTCTATTCGTATTGTGGAGGAATGTCTGGACGGTCAGGTTCCCATCGGTGAGGGCGGCAGATACATGATCGATCATGTGGACAAAGAAGCAGTTTATGACTGTTATGAGAAGGCGCTTGCTGCAGCCGAAACACCTCTTGCCAGAAATAACATCAGGCTGATGAGAATGGTTTTCCGCTATACGGATCTGGAGACAAAGGAAGAAGCTTCCAAGATCTTGGTGTATCATGCGGTGCGTAATTATCCTAATGCTCCGGCAGAACTTCTGTATATGACTGAATTTGACAGTTTCTGGAAGAACGATCCCGGCTACGGCATCGATATTCCTCTGACAGATGAAAATCAGACATCGGTATTTATTCCGGAAAGTGATAAGTGGTATTGCTTTGAATAAAAATCTGCAGATGAGGCATATAGAAAGGCGAAAAGTTATGAGAATTAATGAGAATGAATCAGCAGTAATTGTTATTTCATCAAAGGCTACACCCAGAGAACATTTTGCGGCCAAAGAACTGCAAAAGTATATGGAAAAGATTGTTGGCGTAAAGCTGTCCATTGTTCAGGACAACCGTGTGTTTGTAAAGAAGAGGATTATTATCGGTGGGCCGGAGCGAAACAGCGCAGCTGCAGAGCTTATTGCTGCAGAAGAGTTTGGAAGAACGGTACCGGGACCGGAAGGCTTTCTGATCAAGAGCTTCGGCGAGGATGCTTTGTTGATCGCCGGAAGCGAGGACAGCTGTGAGCGCGGTACGGTTTACGGTGTATATGAATTTCTGGAAAGATACTTGGGATGCAGTCTGTCTGCCTATTCTCATCCGGATGTGGCCGCAGGAGAATGGATCCCGTCGGCAAAAGAGATTACACTTGCAGAAATCAGTTATGTAAAAGCTATGGCAGATCGCCCTTTCCGCGGCGCGTGTGTGCAATACGGTGATGCAGCGGGAGATCCCAATAGAGCGTTAAATGTCGTGTTTTTTGAGTGGCTTCTCAAAAATCGTTATAACTATGTGTATCTCTGGACCAAAACCTATGAGCAGTATAAGGATATGGGATTGGTGGATGTGGCGAGCCGTATGGGTCTGGAACTTATGGTGGGTCACCATGATGCTTCCGATCTGTTCCTGCCTCCGGAAGGAAATAAGTATTTCCCTGAGAAATATTATGAGACCCATCCGGAATATTACAGACTGCAGGAGGACGGTACCCGGTTTAAGGTTGTGGACCATGCCGGCCAGATGATTTTCTGTAGCCGCAATATGGAATTGATCGAGGAAATCAGTAAAAATATCATTTCCTGGCTGTCAGAGAATCCCATTGTAAAAATGGTACAGCTGGCACCCCATGACGGGAGAGCCCCTCAGTGCGTGTGCGAGGCTTGCGCCCCTTATAGCAAGTCGGAGAATTATATCTACTTTATGAATGAGATCGCGATCCGTGTTGCTAAGGTACATCCGGATGTGAAAATGGTCTCTATGGTCTATGTGGATCTTTGGGAATGTCCGAAGGATGTGAACTTAAGCCCCTCTTTGATGATACTTGAGGCAGTATGGCACGACGGCATAATGCGTACCACAGGTAAGCCGGACGGAAGTTCCCTGAACGGCACTCATTTTGAAGATAATCTGATGGAGTGGAAGAAGACCGGAGCAGAAGTTCTTTATTATGATTACTATATGAGCTCCTATGCCAACAGACAGCGCTATATTCCCATGGCAGATGAGGTACAGGCCATATGGAAACGCTTTATCGAAAAGGGCGTTTCGGGTGCTTCTACCCAAATTGAGTGCTTTAACTTATGGAACCATATTTTCAATTTCTACACCTTCGGAAGAACTGCTTACGACACAGATCTCTCCATGGAGGATAATCTGGACCGGTTTGCTAAAATTTTCGGGGAAGGTGCAGAGTGGATGAAGAAGTCCATTCGTATTGTTGAGGAATGCCTGGACGGTCAGAAGCCGATCAATTTTAGCGGCAGATATATGATTGAGCATGTGGACAAGGAAGCGGTATATGACTGCTATGAGAAGGCGCTTGCTGCAGCGGAAACACCTCTTGCCAGAAATAACATCAGGCTGATGAGGATGGTTTTCCGCTATTCGGATCTGGAGACAAAGGAAGAGGCTTCCACCATTATGTATTATCATGCGGTGCGTAATTACCCCAATGCTCCGGCAGAACTTCTGTATATGACCGAATTTGACAGCTTCTGGAAGAATGATCCCGGCTACGGCATCGATATCCCTCTGACAGAAGAGAATCGTGAAGTTGAATTTATTCCGGCAAGTGATAAGTGGTATTGCTTTGAATAAAAGGACAGGGAGAGAAGCTTTTTGCAATTACCCCTTCAACATTTAGAATTTTATTGATATATTAAATATGTATTTATACACCTCCGAGTGATTTGTTTGTCAGACTGTCACTTGGAGGTTTTCATTTATGATAAAATAAAAAGGCAGAGTATATGGTATTTTAAATTATGCACCTGCATTTATGATAGAGCCTCTTTTTCGATGCAATATAAATGATATCAAAAAAATTAAGAAATATAAGGAGATTACACAAAAAAATCAAGGAAATCTACAAATAATTGATATAAAATAAAAGTAAGATATTATCATTTGGTGAAGTTTGTCCCAATTGATGATGATTATAATAAAACAGGAGGATTTGTAATGGAAATCAGAATTTGCAAGGACAGTAAAGCGCTTGGAAAGAGTGCGGCCGCTCATGTGGCAGAGGTATTGAGACAGTGTATCAAAGAGCAGGGTTATGCAAGGATTGTGCTTTCTACAGGTGCGTCTCAGTTTGATACCATCAGTGCGCTTGTGGAGGAGCCGGGGATTGCCTGGGATTGTGTGGAAATGTTCCACCTGGATGAATATGTAGATTTGCCGGTTACCCATGTTGCCAGCTTCAGAAAGTACCTTCAGGAGCGTTTTGTTGACAAGGTAGCTCCCCTGAAAGCAGTGCATTTTGTGGATGGCACAAAAGAAGGAATCGCCGGACTGACGGAAGAACTCCGTAAGAAACCGGTTGACATTGGTCTCATCGGTATCGGCGAGAATGGTCATATTGCGTTCAATGATCCTCCGGCTGATTTTGATACCAAGGAAGCATATATTATTGTAAATCTGGATGAGAAATGTAAAAGACAGCAGATGGGAGAAGGATGGTTTGCTACCATCGATGATGTTCCCAAGCAGGCTGTATCCATGACTGCATATCAGATCATGCAGTGCAAGAGAATTGTCTCCTGTGTGCCCCATGCAGTAAAGGCAGAAGCCATTGCCAAGACCATTCAGGCAAATGAGGTTACCAATCTTGTGCCTGCTACTTTGTTAAAGACTCATCCCGATTTTATCTTATATTTGGATGAAAACAGTTCTTCCGGCATCATGAAATAATCATGAAGATAAATGTTAGGATAACTGACACAAATGGGAAGGTGTAAAGATATGAGAATCAATGCGAAAGAGTCAGCAGTAATTGTAATTTCATCAAAGGCTACACCCAGAGAGCATTTTGCAGCCAAAGAGTTGCAGAAGTATATGGAGAAGATCGTTGGTGTAAAGCTGTCTGTTGTTCCGGACACCCGTGTTTTTGTAAAGCAAAGGATCATTATCGGTGGACCGGAACGAAACGGCGCAGCCGCAGAGCTTATCACTGCAGAAGAGTTTGGAAGAACAGTACCGGGGCAGGAAGGCTTTCTGATCAAAAGCTTCGGGCCGGATGCTTTGCTGATTGCCGGTAGTGAGGATAGCTGTGAGCGCGGTACGGTTTACGGTACATATGAATTTCTGGAAAGATATTTAGGATGCAGCCTGTCTGCCTATTCTCACCCGGATGTGGCAGCCGGAGAATGGATCCCGTCAGCAGCAGAGATCAATCTTACTGACATTAATTATGTAAAAGCCATGGCGGACCGTCCGTTCCGCGGAGCTTGTGTGGAATATGGCGATGCGGCAGGAAATCCGGATAGAGCATTAAATACCGTGTTTTTTGAGTGGCTGATCAAAAACCGTTATAACTATGTGTATGTCTGGACCAAGACCTATGAACAGTTCAAGGACATGGGAATGGTGGATGTGGCAAGCCGCATGGGACTGGAGTTTATGGTGGGTCACCATGATGCTTCCGATTTATTCCTGCCTCCGGAAGGAAACAAGTATTTCCCTGAGAAGTACTATGAGACTCATCCGGAATATTACAGACTGCAGGAGGATGGTACCCGATTTAAAATTGTTGACCAGAGCGGACAAATCGTATTCTGCAGCCGCAATATAGAGATGATCGAGGAAATCAGTAAAAATATTATTTTCTGGCTGTCGCAGAATCCCAGCGTAAAAATGGTGCAGTTGGCACCCCATGACGGGATATCTCCCCAGTGCGTTTGCGAGGCATGTGCACCTTACAGTAAGTCAGAGAATTATACCTACTTTATGAATGAGATCGCGATTCGCGTGGCCAAGGTACATCCTGACGTGAAAATGGTTTCCCTGATTTACGTAGATTTGTGGGAATGCCCGAAGGATGTGAACTTAAGTCCTTCTCTGATGATACTTGAAGCCACTTGGCACGGCGGACTGCGTACCACAGGTAAGCCGGACGGAAGTTCACTGAACGGTACTCATTTTGAGGACAATCTGATGGAGTGGAAGAAGACCGGAGCGGAAGTTCTTTATTATGAATATTATATGGGCGTCTATTCCGGCAGACAGCGCTATGTTCCCATGGCGGATGAGGTCCAGGCCATCTGGAAGCGCTTCATTGAAAAAGGTATTTCAGGAGCTTCCACCCAGATCGAGTGCTTTAACCTGTGGAACCATATTTTCAATTTCTACACTTTTGGAAGAACTGCTTACGACACAGATCTCTCCATGGAGGACAATCTGGACCGGTTTGCAAGGATATTCGGTGAAGGTGCAGAGTGGATGAAGAAGTCCATCCGTATGGTGGAGGAGTGTCTGGATGGTCAGGTGCCGATCATTGAAGGCGGCAGATACATGATCGATCATGTAGACAAGGACGCTGTGTATGATTGTTACGACAAGGCGCTTGCAGCGGCCAAGACACCTCTTGCCAGAAATAACATCAGGCTGATGAGGATGGTTTTCCGCTATACGGATCTGGAGACAAAGGAAGGGGCTTCTACCATCATACAGTATCATGCGGTGCGCAATTATCCTAATGCTCCGGCAGAGCTTCTGTATATGACTGAGTTTGACAGTTGGTGGAAGAATGATCCCGGCTACGGCATCGATATTCCTCTGACAGAAGAGAATCGTGAAGTTGAATTTATTCCGAAAAATGATAAATGGTATTGTTTCGAATAGAAAGGACAGGAGGAGAACCGTATGGAAGTCATCAAAAAGTCTTACTATGCAAAACGCATCTGCCCTGTGGATGGAATTTATTTCTTCGGTTACTATGATTTGCAGCCATTCAGCGGCAATCTGCATCTGACCCACAAAGTTCCTTTCGGCGACAGAGTGCAAGTGCGCGGCGATATGGCAGAGATCGGCCTTTTGGATATCAATACCGAAAAATATGAGAAGCTGGATACCACAGGTGCATGGTGTTTCCAGCAGGGTGCAATGCTTCAGTGGAATCCGCTTGCCCCCAAGGATGAGATTATTTATAACAGCCTCGGTGACGGTGAATTTATTGCCACCATCATGAATATTCACACGGGAAAGAAGCGTTTTCTGGACAGACCCGTGGCGAATGTTTCCCCCAAAGGGGATTATGCCCTGAGCCTCAATATGAGCAGACTGTATGATTTCAGACCGGGCTATGGTTATGCAGAGTACAGTGATCCTTTTTACCATAAAAATCACAGCGCGGAGGACGGCATTTTCCTGACGGATATGAAGACCGGCATAAGCCGCCTGATCATTTCCATGGAGCAGATTTGGGAATTGAGCAATCGTTATTTTGGTGGGAAAGATCAAAAGATACTTGTAAACCATATTACCTTCAATACTGACGGCAGCCGTTTCTTCTTTATTGTGCGCAACTTCCCGGAAGCCGGTAAGCGCCATGATAACCTGGCAGTGACGGCAAATATCGACGGAAGCGATATGTTTGTATTGTCTGATTGGGGAATCCAGTCTCATTATTATTGGATCGACCGTGAACGGATCATCTGGTATGCGGACGGAAAAGAGCTGGCTTGTGCCAGAGGAAACTTAGGACAGTATATTGTAAAGGATAAAACCTACGAAGGCGAATTTGTGGGCGGTGGCTATTTTAACAGAGACAATCATATGAGCTTTTCTCCCGACAGAAAGCTGCTATTGGCTGATAATTATCCGGACTTAAAACGGATGCAGCATCTGAAACTGATCAGCTTGGAGAAGGATCTCTGTGTGGAAATGGGACGCTTTTATGCAAAACCCACACAGCTGGAGGCTCTTGACTGTGACCTGCATCCCCGCTGGAATGAGGACGGCACCATGGTCAGCTTTGACTCTACCCATGAGGGAGACCGGGCTGTTTATGTGGTGGATGTGGAGCCGGTAAAAGAAGAATTTTTTGGTGAATGACCTGCGACAGAAATGATTGCAAAAAAACGCAATCAGGAACAGAATAATACAAAAATAGTGATGGGTTGTGCAGGTATTCGTAAGCTTTATTATCGGGTATAATGAAATCAAAATAAATATATAATGAAAGGAGTTACAACATGAAGCGAGTAAAACAAAAACTTGCAAAAGTGCTTGCGTTATTTCTGGCGGTAGTGATGTGTAGTTCTGTAGCACTGCCCATGTATGCGCAGGCAAGTGGAACACTCACTGCGCCGGTAGAAGGCAAGGAGATTTATTCCACAGACTTTGAAGCCACCGATGTGCTGTCCACGTTCAATCCGTACAAGAACGGCGGAAGCATTACGCAGGTTGCTGACAGTGACACGGCTCACGGCAATGTCATTGAATTTAAGAGAACCGGAACCGGCGAGTTCCGCCTGGGAACCGACAAGTCCGGCGCGCCTCTTACGATGACATCAACCTCTTCGTCCATTGTGTACGAGGTAGAGGTAAAAATTGCCAATGCCGCAGCTACTAATTTCAATGCTTACATCCGTAAGCCTGTGAACGGCTCCAACAAGATGTCCTATCTGTTCAGAGTGGAAGCAGGCAAGCTGAAAGCAAGAAGTGGCAATCTGGGAGTTGCCAACTTTACGGAGCTTGCAACATTGAATGCAAACACATGGTATAAGATTGCGGTAGTACAGAACTATGCTACCGGATACCGTGATGTATATCTGGATGGTGTGAAGGTTTCTACAGACAATACCCTGACACTGGAAAGCGAATATGCAGACGGCGCCATTGATGTCAATGTAATGAGAATTGAGTGTGCGGGCATCAGCGGAACCTTAAGCGAAGCCAACACTGACAATTTCTTTGTGGATAATCTGAAGGTTTATGAAGGCACCCAGCCTTTGGCTGAGAGCGCTCTTACAGCACCCGTGGAAGGTAAATCCATTTATTCCACAGATTTTGAGGCCAGTGATGTGTTGACCACCTTCAATCCCTATAAGAACGGCGGAAGCATTGCGCAGGCTGCGGACAGCGACACAGCCCACGGCAATGTGATCGAGTTTAAGAGAACCGGAACCGGTGAGTTTCGTCTGGGAACAGACAAGTCCGGCGCGCCTTTGACGATTACTTCCACATCATCCTCTATCGTATATGAGATGGATGTAAAGATTGGTAATCTGGCGGCCACCAATTTTAACACCTGGATTCGCAAACCTGTGAACGGCTCCAACAAGTATTCTTATTTGTTCCGTGTTGAGGCAGGCAAGCTGAAGGCCAGAAACGGCAATGCCGGTGTGGCAAACTTTACAGAGCTTGCGACCCTGAGCAAAGACACCTGGTATAAGATTTCGGTAGTACAGAACTATGCTACCGGCTATCGTGATGTATATCTTGACGGTGTAAAGGTTTCTACAGACAATACCCTTGCCCTTGAGAACGAATTCGCAGACGGCGGTATCGATGTCAATGTAATGAGAATTGAGTGTGCGGGCGTCAGCGGAAGCTTAAGCGAGGCCAACACCGACCACTTCTTTGTGGATAATCTCAATATTTATGAAGGCACCCTTCCTCTTGTTTTGGATGACGGAAGAAGCCTGAAGGCCCCTGTGGAAGGCAAAGAGCTTTATTCCACAGACTTTGAAGCGGCAGATGTACTTACCACCTTCAATCCCTATAAGAACGGCGGAAGCATTGCGCAGGCTGCAGACAGCGATACCACCCACGGCAATGTGATCGAGTTTAAGAGAACAGGAACCGGCGAGTTCCGTCTGGGAACAGACAAGTCCGGAGCCCCTCTTACCGTGACCTCCAGATCCAACTCTATCGTATATGAGATGGATGTGAAGATAGCCAATCTGGCAGCCACCAACTTCAATGCTTACATCCGTAAGCCTGTGAACGGCTCCAATAAGATGTCCATTATGTTCCGGATCGAAGCAGGTAAGCTGAAGGCGAGAAACGGCAATGTGGCAACAGCCGGCTTTACAGAACTTGCATCTTTGAGTGCAGATAAATGGTATAAGATTTCGGTAGTGCAGAATTATGCAACCGGCTACCGTGATATCTATCTTGACGGCGTGAAGATTTCCACAGACAGCACTTTGGCATTGGAAAGTGAGTATGCTGACGGCGCAGTGGACGTAAACTTGATGAGAATCGAGTGTGCGGGCGTCAGCGGAAGCTTAAGCGAGGCCAACACAGATAATTTCTTTATCGACAACCTGAAGATTTATGAAGGCACCAAGCCTTTGGTAGTGAACAAGCCGATCGTAGAGCTTTACTCTACTGATTTTGAGGCTGCGGACATCCTGACCACCTTCAATCCTTACAAAAATGGAGGTTCTATCAGTCAGGTCGCAGACAGTGACACAGCCCACGGCAATGTGATCGAGTTTAAGAGAACCGGAGCCGGCGAATTCCGCCTGGGAACAGACAAGTCCGGCGCGCCTCTTACAGTTACATCCGATGCGGATTCCATCGTTTATGAGATGGATGTGAAGATTGCCAATTTGGCAGCTACTAACTTCAACGCTTACATCCGTAAGCCTGTGAACGGCTCCAATAAGATGTCCATTATGTTCCGTGTTGAAGCAGGTAAGCTGAAGGCGAGAAACGGAAATGTGGCAACAGCCAGCTTTACAGAGCTTGCGAGATTAAGTGCAAACACATGGTACAGGGTAGCTGTAGTTCAGAACTACCAAACCGGTTATCGTGATGTATATCTGAATGGTGTAAAGGTTTCTACAGACAATACACTGGCTCTGGAAAGCGAATACGCTGACGGCGCAGCTGCGGTAAACCTGATGAGAATTGAATGTGCAGGCATCAGCGGAACCCTGTCCGAATCCAATACCGACAACTTCTTTATCGACAACCTCGCTATCTATGAGGGAACCGAGCCCAAGCCATATGAAGGCGTCTCCGGCGACGGCGGTGAAGGAGAAGGTGGTGGAGAT
>JAZNMF010000124.1:0-6501 GCA_045579545.1 Acetatifactor sp.
AGAACGATCAATGCTGACTGACGCATGTAAGTGGACTTACCGGCCATATTGGGGCCTGTGATCACGGAAATACAGTGCTTTCCGTTGTCCAGATAAGTGTCGTTGGCAATAAACAGATCGTTGTCGATCACCTGCTCCACCACCGGATGGCGGCCCTCCTTGATATCGATCAGACCTTTTTCATTTAACTTGGGACGCACATAATGATTGCGCTCGGACACCAGTGACAGGGACGCAAACACATCCAGCCTTGCCACTGCCTTTGCCGTTCTCTGGATCCGCTCCAGCTCCATGGCAATGGAATCTCTGATCTTGCAGAACAGGTCGTACTCCAGCGTGTTAAGCTTATCCTCTGCATTCAGGATCATGTCCTCCAGTTCCTTTAACCGGGGTGTGGTATAACGCTCCGCATTGGCAAGGGTCTGCTTGCGGATATAATCCTCCGGTACCATATTTTTGAAGGAATTGGTCACTTCAAAATAGTAACCGAACACCTTGTTGTATTTAATCTTCAGATTCTTGATCCCCGTGCGCTCTCTGTCCTGGTTTTCCAGCTCTGCCAGCCACTGCTTGCCGTCGGTCTTGGCACTGCGGAGGGTATCAATATCCGGATCAAAACCGCTCTTTATCATACCGCCCTCACGGATCGTAATGGGCGGATCTTCCTCGATGGCCTGATCGATCAGCGCATAAATATCCTCCAGACCATCAATCTCTTCCCCGATCTCCAAGAGCGCTTCCTTGGAAAACGCTTTGAGCACCGCCTTAATGTGAGGCATCATTTCCAAAGAGTTGCGAAACGCAATGAGATCTCTGGGATTGGCAGTCTTGTAGGTCACCTTACTGAGTAGTCTCTCCAGATCGTATACCGGATTCAGATATTCCCGGATCTCATCTCTGGAAACGGAATCCCCGCAAAACTCCTCAATGGCATCCAGACGCTTCTCCATCTGCTCTTTTTCGATCAGGGGCTGCTCCAGCCAGCTTCGTAAAGTCCGGGCGCCCATGGCAGTTTTGGTCTTGTCAAGCACCCAAAGAAGAGAGCCTCTTTTCTGCTTCTCCCTGAGGGTCTCTGTCAATTCCAGATTTCGTCTGGTAGCACTGTCAAGCAGCATATACTTGCTGGTTAGATAAGGATAAATATGGGTAAAATGCTCCAACGATGTCTTCTGAGTCTCGTAAAGATACTGAAGCATTGCTCCCGCCGCGATCATACCGGTAGGGAAATCCTCGATTCCCAGCCCGATCAGCGTATTTACCTTAAAATGCTTCATCAGACACTTCTTGCAGCCATCATCATCAAACACATGGGCAGAAAGGGCATTGACACTGATCCGCAGTCTTCCCCTAAGATCGGCAATATCGATTCCGCTCACGAGAAAGGCATCATTACAGATGATCTCAGAAGGACTGTACTTCACCAGCTCGTCCATCAGCTTCTTCGTATCGTCCACCTCCGTGAGATAAAAATCTCCCGTGGTAACATCTGCCACAGCCAAACCGATCCCTGTAGGGGTATAGGTGATGCACATAATATAATTGTTCCGGGATTCCTCCAAAGACTGCATGTTCAGGTTGGTTCCCGGCGTCACGATCCGCACCACTTCCCGCTTTACAAGGCCTTTGGCAAGCTTCGGATCCTCAACCTGCTCACAGATTGCTACCTTATACCCTCTGTTGACCAGTTTGGTCAAGTATCCTTCCACTGCATGGTACGGTACGCCGCACATGGGCGCCCGCTCCTCTAACCCGCAGCTCTTGCCAGTCAGAGTGATCTCCAGTTCCTTGGACGCCGTAAGCGCATCCTCAAAAAACATTTCATAGAAATCACCCAGCCTATAAAACAGGATACAGTCCGGATATTCCTGCTTGGTCTCCATATATTTCTGCATCATGGGAGTTAATTCTGCCACGTCTTTACACTCCTGTTCTTTTGTGCTTATGTAAACCTTATGTTTGCATTTTACATGAAAAGCGGACGCGCCGACAAAGGATACGCATCCGCTTATATCATACCACAAAAAAGCGTCATTGTAAAATCATTTTAATCTGATCACATTCTGGAAACCACATATTGCGTCAATGCATTTTCAACCAGATTATTCAACGAAATTTGCTGTGAAAGCGCACACACCACTGCCTGCTTATGCAGTTCCGGCGAAATTCTGATATTAAAACTGCCCTTGTAAGCCTTTTCAGGCTCTATCCCCTGATCGGCACACAGATTCAGATAATCGTCTACCGCACTGTGGAAATCGTCCAAAAGCCCCTTTGCATCGACACCCTCATAGGAGATCAGTGCCCTGATCCCCATTACCTTGCCAAAGAAAACACTGTCTTCCTCCGAAAATTCAACACTTCCGATATAACCTTTATATTCCATTGTATTCTTCAAAGCAAGCCCTCCTGTTCCAACACTTCCAGTAATTGCTTTATCTGATAATCCAAGAGCTCTTTTCTGGGATGCGGTTTTTGGAGCAAAATAGGCGGATGCGTTTTATTCGTAAATATCACCCTAGAACCGCTTGTTCTTCCTTTATCAGATTTTTCATACTTAAAATACTGCAATAAGCTTTCTGCCTCTTCAAAAGTAAAATCTTTTGGTTTACTCTTTAGTCTGTTGATTAGTTTATCCTTCTTCCCCATTTAATACCCCTATCTACAATATCATTATACTACAGCTCCACACAAAGTGCAACTAATTTTAGTTGCGCTTTTATACTGCCCGAATCTTCTCCCGCTCCATATCGATCCCCACTGTGATACCGGACCTGCGCTCCTTGTCCAGTCCGCCGCTCATGTGGGATACATTGCTCTCCAGGAAACTGGCTCTCATGCAGGCGTCCTCCCCGTACTTCTCCCGGATCCGGTCTATGGTCCTGTTAAGCACCTCCAGCCTGTCGTACTTCTGCCGGTCAAACAGATTGTACTGCCGGAAAGATTCTGCCTGCACGCCGGTGGTTCCCACCCCGATCTGACGAATGGGCGTCCGGTGGTCCCACAGCCCGTCAAACAGTCTGCAGACCGCCTCAAAGATTTCCTCCGTCACATCGGTAGGGGACATCAGCTTCTCCTGTCTGCCAAAAGCCTGAAATTCAAAGGTCTTGATATGCACGGACACCACCCGGATCTTTACATGATCCGCTCTGAGTCTGGCCCCAACCGTTTCACACAGCGAAAGCAACAGATGCCTTGCATATTCTCCCGTTACAATATCCACCGGTGCCGTCAGACTGTTCCCGTATCCCTTGTTGGCCTCATGACCGAACATGTACGGCTGCAGGTCACCACCCCTGGCATAATCCTGCAAAATCTTCCCCGGCAACTTCAGATGGGCCCGGATCATCTGCTCATCAGCCACCGCCAGCTCTCCGATGGTTTCAATGCCCAGGGCGTGCAGCTTCTTCGCGGTGGCCCTCCCTACATAGAAAAGATCCGAGACCGGAAGGGGCCACAGTTTCTTCTCTATCTCCTCTGTAAAAAGCGTATGCACCTTATCCGGCTTGGAAAAATCCCCAGCCATCTTGGACAGGAGAAAATTGGTGGATATTCCGATATTCACGGTAAAACCCAGTTCTTCCCGAATCTCCTCCTTCAGCCGGTGGGCAAAGCTCACCATCTGTCCTCTGCCGTACAGCTCCTCAAAGCCATCAAAAACGGCCCAGGCCTCATCGATGCTATACTGGATTACCTGATCCGTGTACTGCCTTAATTTCCCCACAAAGGCCCTGGAAGCACTGACATACAGCCCGTAATCCGGAGGGACAATCACCAGTCCGGGACACTTTTCCAGAGCCGATACGATGGGCTCTCCTGTCTGAATCCCATACTTCTTGGCCGGCACACTCTTGGCAAGCACGATCCCGTGGCGCTTCTCCTGATCTCCCCCCACAATACTGGGAATCTCTCTCAGATCCAAGGCCTCTCCCAGCACATTCACCCGGTAGGCTGCGCTCCAGCTCAAAAAGGCGCTGTTGGCATCTATATGAAAAATATACTTATGCTTATCCATCAGGCAAGGAATTGGAAAATCCGCCATTTCTGGCTGCCTACATGATATCTCAGCTCAAACAGCCTGCGCTCCTCCCCCACAACAGCCGTGCAGACAAAACGCTTCTCCCGCACGCCCGCATAATTGGTCTCATCTCTGGATATCGTCCTCTCAATAGCCACCGTCTCAATCTGATGATCCGGAGCTTCAAACCGGAACCGGATAGGGCTGATCTTCCCCGATGTGTCTGTGACAGCGATCATCTGAACGGGAATATTCACCGGACTCATACTGTCTCCACCTTCTGTTCTCTGACGTTCTTCCAATCCCCTCACCTCCATTCAGAACACCTGTTCGATTCTATCATATCAAATATCAGTTCCGTTGTAAAGAGGAAAAAAAATCCGCCCAACCGTTTTTAGCAGTCAGGCGGATCAATCAACTCACCAATATTATTTTCCGAGGGAATAGCTTTCAGCCTTCGCAAGCGCCTCATCAATATGGGCACAGAAGTTAGCTTCTCCTACCTTAGCGATAAAGCCGCTCTTTTTCATTACATTCATAGGCTGCTCATTTACATGGGAGAAAATCAGATGAACATTCTTCTTCTCACAGTCACGCTGCAACTGCTCCAGATTGTGCATGGCGGTGGCATCGATGGCATTTACGCTTCTCATGCGGAGCACCAGACATTTCTGCCCTTCACTGACGGTGATCTTCAGAATCTTATCTGCCGCGCCGAAGAACAGAGGACCGCTCACCTCATACACAAAAGTATCTGCCGGAACCACTCTTAAAGACAGGGCATCCGGATCCTTTGCCGCATCATCATCCTCGTCCACATATTTCCAGCCCTCTACCTCTGTCACGTCACTCATACGCTTCATAAACAGGATAGCTGCCAGAACGATACCAACCTCGATTGCCACTACCAGATCAAATACCACTGTCAGCACAAAGGTGACTACCAATACGATAATATCACTCTTGGGTGAAGTCTTGCACAGATGCACAAACTTGCGCCATTCAGACATATTGTAGGCTACCATAAACAAAATAGCTGCTATGGTAGGCATGGGGATCAAAGCCGCATAAGGCATCAGAACCACCAGGATCAAAAGCAGGGTCACAGCGTGAACCATACCTGCAATGGGGGTACGGCCGCCGTTCTTTACGTTTGCTGCTGTTCTTGCGATGGCTCCCGTAGCCGGAATGCCGCCAAACAATGCAGATGCCATATTACCGGCACCCTGCGCCACCAGTTCCATATTGGAGCGATGTTTACTGTTGACCATACCGTCTGCCACTACACAGGAAAGCAGGGATTCGATGGCTGCCAGAACCGCAATGGTGACCGCATCCGGAAGCACTGTACCGGCCAACTCCAGATTAAAACCGGGCAGTGTAAACGGAGGCAGATCATTGGAAATCTCATACAGATCACCGATGGTATTCACTTCCATGCCAAGACCGCTCACCATCCCGATACCTGCTAACACAGCGATCAGAGAAGGGGGAATCTTCTTGCAGAATCCCGGCAGATAAGGCCAACCGATCAGAATCACCATACATACCACGCCTACGATCACAGCCTGCCAGTTAATGGTATGAATAAAAGCAAAAACAGCCTCCATTTTTTCCATGGTTTCGATCAGTGGCTCCTCCGACACTACCGTCAGTCCCAGAAAATCCTTGATCTGTCCCACCAGAATCGTCACAGCAATACCGGAAGTAAAGCCCGTAGTGATGGTGTAGGGAATAAATTTGATGAGATTGCCCAGACGAAGTAGTCCCATTAAGATCAAAATAATACCGGCCATTAACGTGGCAAGGATCAGACCGTCCATGCCGTTCTTGGCCACAATACCCGCTACGATCGTGGCAAAAGCCGCCGTAGGTCCTGCTATCTGTACGCGGCTGCCTCCCAGGAAAGAAATCACGAAGCCAGCTATGATCGCGGTATAAATACCCTTCTCAGGTGTCACGCCCGAAGCCAGTGCCAGCGCGATGGACAGGGGCAGTGCAATGATCGCTACGATAATACCTGCCACAACATCCTTAACAAACTGCTCTCTGGTATAAGTCTTCATGACCGAAAAAAGCTTTGGTTTCAATTTATCCATATGTATATCCTCTCATAAGTATTTTGAATTGCAAAGGATATATTAGTACAAAATCCGAGGTTTTTCAAGGGGATTTGTAAAAAATATACAGGGAAATATATTACCCCAAATTTCCTTTTCGGAAATGTGTTTCTACAACTTGAGATTATTGTTTTGACGCATTGTTATTCTATTATATTTGCAAGTTCCTCAAATGAATTTACAATCACTCCTGAGTACTGTTCCTTATTACCTGCCTTAGTAAATGGAACTTGTATTATTCATTATGCTTCTTTATTTCGGAAACCACTCTCAATGGAGAATCTGCTTGTAAGAATTCCTTTTTCTTCTTTGCCGGTTGATTTACTCCATCTTTTAAATACCATGTTGCTTGAAGCGGATACATTC
>JAZNMF010000125.1:0-15785 GCA_045579545.1 Acetatifactor sp.
GTTTCGGTGAGATAAGTGTCCATTACCAGCTTCTTAAGCTGCAACGCCCGCTCTGCATAATATGATTCCGGCTTTCCCCTGTAAGCTTCTGCTCCGTCAGCCAGCCTTGCAGCCAGCGCTGCGATTTGGTAAAACTCATACTCCAGCGCACCGTTGATGATCCCTCTGTACTCCTCCAGGGGCTTACGGCCGGGACAGGCCCAGTCCGGCAGACCAAACCACAGAAAACCGTCCCCTCCCCTTTTGCTATCCAAAAAAGCAAAATATCGGTCGAACCATTCCCTCGACTCCAACAAAGGCTTCTCATTGCCGGTGTGCAGATATATTCTCCAGGGAATCTCAAACAAAATACCGTCTGATACCGGTCCGTTGCCCCAGTGATATCCCCATCCGTTGGTAGGAATGATACCGGGCAGCGCTCCGTCCTCTCTCATGGCATCTCTTATATCCTGCAGCCATTTGTCAAGCAGATGCTCTGCTTTGAAATCCGTCAGAATCTGCTCCGTGGATGCCTGTGCATCGTTAGACCAAGCCAGCTTTTCTCTGGTGGGACAATCGGTAATCGCATAAAACATATTAGAATAGGTGGAATATTGTCCTGCACGGAACATCCTGTTCAGCAGTTCCTCCGAGCACTCAAACTCCGTCCGCACAGTAACATCCTGATGCACAAATACTGCCTGTACCTTGGCCTCTGCACTGTTCTTAAGCCCCTCTACTTCCGCATAGCGGAATCCGTGATAGGCAAATCTGGGAGACCACACCATTTGTCTGCCACTGCACACAAAACGGTCCACCATAAACTCTGTCTGATGCACATATTGATCCGTATCGTTCAGTTCCCGGCTTCCGTCTTCCTTTAACTGCTCTGAATATCTTACGGTGATCTCCTGTCCCGCGTCACCCGCAATACTCAAACGGATATACCCTGACATATTTTGCCCAAAGTCATAAACAAACTTGTTTTCTCCCGTCTGCATCACAGCCTTTGCATCCAGTACCGCGCACTCTCTGATCGGCTCGCATTTACATTCCCTGAAAATACCTTTCGGCGGGGTGGCATCTGTGACAGCCGCCTCCCAGCTGCTGTCATCGTACGAAACAGAAGTCCATGCTGCATCGTATTTGCGGGCATCAAAATATTCTCCGCTCCGAAGACCGTTAAACCAAATGGCACTGTCCGGCTGACACTTCCAGGTATCATCACTCTTTAAAAGGATCTCCCCATTCAGCTCCAATGTCAGAATAAACTTTGGCATATCACGCCAGATGGCCTCATGATGCTTCCAGGCTGTCTCGAACTCCTCATTGTACCAGCCATTGCCACACCACACAGCGATACAGTTCTCACCCTTCTTAAGAAGTCCGGTGACATCGTAAACATTGTACCACAGTGTCTTGTTATAATCGCTCACCGGAGCCGTAAACAGATCCCGGCTCACCGGTTCCCCGTTGATATAGTAATATCCGAATCCCAATCCACACACACTAAGCTTTGCGTTTCCCGGATCCTCCACATAAAAACGTTTCCGGAACATGGGTGCCTGATTTGTTCCCGTATACTCTTTCTGAAATGGCCGATTGGCTTTTACAAAAGAAATTCCCTCAAACATTTCCTTCCTCCTGACTGCAGTAAGACGCTATGTAAACGTTTAAATAGTTTTCACAATGTCAGGCAACTAAATACCATAGCTGCCCGAACATCTTTTCCATTCTATTTTGATAGCTAAGACCTAACAGGATTCCCTGATAATCAGCTTCTGGGGAAGCACCGTATTGATCCCCCTGTTACCGTTCTCGCTGATTTCTTTTACCAGTCGGAATAACTCCATGCCCATCATCACCTGATTCTGCTCAATGGTGGTAAGTCCCGGATCCACAAAAGCCGCAACATCCAGATTATCATAGCTGATAATGCCCACATCCCCGGGCACCTGATAGCCACACTCCCGGAATGCCTTTATGGCTCCGATGGCCAAAAGATCCGAGGTGGCAATAAACGCATCCGGAATCCCGGCGTCCCCGGAACCGCTGAGAATGCCTTTAATGTAGCGGTAACCGTTTACCATGGCATTCAACCGGAAGCTCTCGCAGATCAACACATTATCTTCTTTAAATTCATATCCGTGGGTTGCCAACGCAT
This sequence comes from Acetatifactor sp., assembly GCA_045579545.1. GTDB lineage: Bacteria > Bacillota > Clostridia > Lachnospirales > Lachnospiraceae > Acetatifactor. Next base: position 2,144 of record JAZNMF010000125.1, read on the forward strand.
CCCTGTAGGCATCAAATCTCTCCTGAACGTTGGTGAGAGCCAGCGGCTCCGACAGAAAACCAATGTCCCGGTATCCTTTTTCCTTCAAAAGTGCAACCGCCTCAATTATTGCTTTCCGGTTATCAAAGGAGATACAGTTGACCCCCGGCAGATCGGAAACTCTGTCGGCCAGAATCACTGTCTTACCCGCATCCAATAGACGCCGGATACCTTCCTCGTCCCCGTATCCATTTAAAATGATCACAATATCAACACTGTTACTCACAAGGCTGTCGATGGCCTGCAGCTCCTTCTCCACGGAATATTCGTAACCGAGGATCTGCACAATATATCCATTCTCGGAAGCCTGCTCAATAAAGGTACTGGAAATTCTGGAATAAAAGGAGTTGTTCAGGTTGGGAATGAGAAAGCCCACCAGCTTGCTCTTCTTGCTCCGGAGAGACTTGGCCGTCATATTGGGTACATAATGATACTCTCTGATGGCGTCACGCACTCTCTTCGTAGTCTCCGGCGATATGGGCGCAGTTCCGTTGATCACATGAGAAACAGTGGCCACGGTCACTCCTGCACGCTCTGCCACCTGCCGCATGGTTATTCTTTTCTGTCCGGTGCTTTTCTGCCTGTTATCTATCATGATCCCTCTCATTGCTAAAACGTTTTCATTAATATTATTATATATCTCAAACAGAGTACTGTCAAACAGATTTTATATTTCTATCTGTCCATTTCACGCAAAAATCTTTTTAGGGTTATAGAACAAAACGTGTTGATGGTTAGTCCCAATCATTGAATGTTTTGTCCTATAACCCTGCGATTTTAAACACTTCCTGACTATTTATCAGATTTCTACAAAAGATTGGTGCCACTCAAGACACCAATCTTTTATTTGTGCCGAATTATCTTTTTATCAAAGTCAGCTTACTCACGCTTAATCCCACAGGATCATCCGCGTTGATCTGATCTGCATACAGCGCAAGTGTCTGTCTTCCTTCTGCCAGCTTGACGCTTCCCAGACAACTTCCTGTTTCGCCGAAATACTTTTGGTTGGCTCCGGTAGATTCTTTATCGGCTGTCAGAATTTTGCTTTCGCTCTCTCCATTGCACAGAATATGTACCTTATGGCCGCCTTTCCATTCTTTATACTTCTGGGTGAGTGTGTAAACAAACACATCGTAAAGGCCTTCTTCTTTTACTTCGAAATCCCATTGCAGGTAATTGTGCTCTGATTTCCACTTTTCTATTATACCGGCCGGATGGATTCCCATATCTTCACAGCCTGCCAAATTCAGATTTTCCGCTTCCAATGCATCATCCCCGGTCAGCAGCTCTGCTGCCTGTGCTTTTTCACGTCTGACAATCGTCCCAGCCGCTGCCGGAAGAATTAACTGCCCTTTCTCCTGCTGACAGCATCCTTCTTTCACCTTCACCTCACCGTCCAGGCAAAGTTTTATTACGGTTACATAGTTTCCGAATTCCACCTGATCCAGATCGATATGAAGCACATCCCCCTGAGTATAGGTAAGCTCTTGTCCGCCTAAAACCATAGCCTTGGTAACTTGATTCTCAATTCCATAAATATCAATGCTTTCCCGCTTCTCGTACACATACAGATAAATAGCATTGTCTTTGCAACTTGCACCGCCGAAGGAAAAATCGCAGTCAAAGGGAGAAGCTTCCGTACCATTTACCGCTTCTGCATTTACCTTGTGCCACTTTGCAAGTTCCTTAAGGATATAAATGCTCTCCTCAGGGATTTCTCCGTTTGCTTTCGGACCGATATTCAAAAGCAAATTGGTTCCCTTGGCAAGCAAGCCGCAAAGAAGCTCTATGATCTCTTTCGGAGATTTGAAATTATGGTCATCCCTCTTATATCCCCACGTGTCATTCATGGTGGCCGCCGTCTCCCAGCATTCCTCAGGCTTTGCGGCGGGAATCTGATTATCTCCAAAGCATCCAAAGTCTAGCAGGTACACCAGATCCTTACCATAGACCAGACGGCCGTTTATCAGACAATCCGGCTGATACTGTTTCACATATTCCTTGATGTCCACTGCCATTTCTTCTGTTATGCATCTGGGCACATCCATCCAGAGCATGCCGATATCCCCATAGTTTGTCAGAAGTTCACGAAGCTGGTGCTTACATTTCCCATTAATATAAGCCCAAAAATCCCTCTCTGCTTCCGGGACATCAAAGTCCCAGGTGTTACCTATGGCATTTGGCTCATGAAAATCCAGTGCGTGGGAGTAATAAAGACAAGGAGTAATGCCTTCCGCCCTCATAGCCTCTACTACCATTTTGGTGACATCCTTCCCATAGGGTCCTCTCTTGACAATGCTGTAATCGTCATAAGAAGTGTCAAACATAGCAAAGCCCTCGTGGTGCTTGGCAGTAAACACACAATATTGCATTCCTGCGTTTTTAGCCAGTCTTGCCCAATATGCGGGATCAAACTTTTCGCAAGTCATCTTTTCCGCAAACTTTTCATATTCTTTTATGGGAATTCTCTCTCTAGAAGCAATCCACTCACCAATTCCCTGAGTCTCTTTTCCCTGCCAATAGCCTTCCGTTGCAGCATAGGATCCCCAATGGACAAACAGTCCCAATCTCGCTTGATTAAACCATTTAATTTTTTCATCTTTCTTACTAAGCATATTCCGCATCCTCCAAATGTCTATTTTTCTTTCCTCAGCAGGGGATAAACGGTGGTCCCCGCATCAGCATCTCAACAAATTTCATGTAACGCTGCTGAATGTAGTATCCCTCAGACAGCCTCAGAAAACCATAGCACCCCTCCGGCAGCGTAAATCCCTTTGTGGCTGCTATATTTTTTATTGAAAGCATAATCTGTTTGTAATAACTGCTTTTCATATTGCTTCAACCCATTATGCACATAGATATTTTACAAACCATTTTTACCTACTGCTACAATTCTTGTTATTTTATTGATATTTTAACATTACGACCTCTTGTTGTCTTGTGTTATCATGGTTGTAAATTGTATCATAGTAACTTTTTTATTTGACGGAGCTATTATTATACGCTCCTTTACATCTTACCAGTATAACAATGCCTTTCCTATACAGCCAAAAACCAGCCCGCCGGTATATGCCGGCGGGCTGGTGTCATTTCATTATGTTTAATCTGTTCAGGTACGTCTCATTAACCCTTGATCGCACCAACCATAAGTCCCTTAACGAAGAACTTCTGCATGTAAGGGTATACGCACAGGATCGGGAACAATACGATCATGGTGATGGTCATACGGATGGACATAGGCGTAGGCTGGGCACTCTGTGCCATATCAGAAATATCTACACCCTCCTGGGCCAGCTGCATCAGGATCGCCTGCAGTCTCTGAGACTGGTTTAAGTAGTTATACAGTACCAGCTGCAGGGTGTTCATCTTGGTGTTTCCGTCAGATGCATACATCTTGTTGTCTACCCAGCTGTTCCACTGTGCCACGGAGTCAAATACTACCATGGATGCCACGATGGGCTTGGAAAGGGGTACCACGATCTTCGCAAAGATCGTGAACACGCCGGCACCATCCAGCTTCGCACTCTCCTCCAGTCCCGGAGGCAGGTTCTCTACGAAAGTCTTACACAGGATGATGTTGTAAGCGTTGATACATCCCGGAACGATATATACCAGGAAGTTATCAAGAAGGCCATAGGCTCTCCACACGAAGAAGGTGGGGATGATACCGCCGGAAATGTACATGGTTGCTACCAGGAAACGGTAGAAGAACTTCCTGCAGTACATGGGTTTGGTGAACAGGTAGCCCAAGAATACGGAGCAGGTGGTTGCAAGCACGGTACCAAGTACGGTTCTGGTCACGGATACGGCTGCTGCAGGCAGGATACCTTCCATCTGGAATGCCTTCTCATAGTTGATTAAGGTCAGGCCTTTGGGAAGAATGGTCAGACCATGTCTTGCCAGGTCGGGATCACTGATGGAATAGATAAATATGTAGTAAAAAGGGTACAGACAGATAAACATTAACAGGGACATAATGATATAGTTGCATACAACAAATATCTTATCTCCAATACTGGTTTTTCTCTTCATTTTGCGTCCTCCATTCGATTTCGTCTCTGCTTACACTATACGATACTGTAGCCTCTGATCTTCTTAGATGCATAGTTGGCACTGAAGAGAAGGGTAAGGCTTACGATCGTCTTCAGGATACTTACTGCGGTAGCAAAGGAATAGTCTCCGGACACAAGTCCCAAACGGTAGGTATACAGGTCCAGTACCATGATCTTGTCTGCAACCGATGAGTTGTAGAAGGACAGGTAATGGTCGATACCACTGTTTAAGAAGCTTGCTATGTTTAAAAGCAGCAACGTGAAATAAGTATTGGTAATTCCCGGTACGGTAATATGAAGAATCTTCTGGAAGCGGTTTGCGCCGTCTACGCTGGCTGCATCATACAGCTCCGTGTCGATACCCGAGATGGCCGCAAAGTAAAGGATCGCGTTCCAGCCGAAGTTTTTCCATAAGCCTAGCAGCGGGTGGAAGATCCACACTGCTTCATTGTTAACCAAAAGGTTACTGGGTCTTTCGATGATACCAAGACCGATCAATACGGTATTTAACACACCTTCTGTGGAGAAGAGTGCAAATGCCAGAGAGTAGATGATAACAAAGCTCACAAAGTGAGGGATCGTGGTCAAAGTTTGCACGATCTTCTTGAATTTCAGGCTTTTAATCTCGCTCAGAAGGATAGCAAAGATTACGGGGAAGGGGGAATACAGGATGCTCAAGCCACTCATGACAAAGGTATTCCTGATAACCTCCAGCATCTTATCCCACTGCTTGAACATCTGGGCAAAGTTGGCAAGGCCTACGAACTCATTCTGGAAAAGAGGGATTCCGATCTTGTAACGGTATACGGACAGGATCCAGCCTCCGATGGGCACGTATTTAAAAAGAATGATCATTATCAAAAAGGGAACAAATATTAATGTCAGTCTTAAACGCTCCGGTTTGAATTTACTCTTTTTATCCTTTTGAATCATTTTGAACCTCCCTTTTGATTCGAATCAAGAATCTAATTAAGTAAAATTTGCAAAAACAGGGAGCCGGGATCTGTCCCGACTCCCTTCTTTAGTAAGTTAAATAATAAATTTAAATCGAATATAGCGTGTTATGTATCAAACTATATTATTTCTTCAGCTCTTCTGCTGCATCCCAAGCTGCATCCCAGTTATCCTGGTAGTACTTGAATACCTTGGAAAGTCCAGCCTTCTCAAGAGCTGCAAGACAGTCTGCCTGTACCTTGTCAAACTCAGATTCCTTACACTTAACCAGCTTGGAAACCCAACCTTCAGCCTCAAGCATTACAGCATCCTCAAGCTGCTTGATGTCATCGGGAGCACTTGCATAAGCGGGCAGACAAGATTCAACATAAGGATCCTTGTTGTTAGCATCGCCGGCAGCCTCATTCAGCTTAGCATAGTACTGAGCGGGATAGTCAACGCCGTAGAACTCACAGAAATCTTTCTGAACATCGCTCAAACCGGTAACGAACTGGCTGGAGTCCTTATGAAGGATCAGAGCCTGGCCGTCATCCAGAATGGTGTTCTGGTTAACACCTAACATGTTATGTACTTCTGCATGCCACAGACCTTCTTTGTACCAGTCCTCGTGGCCTTCGGAATTCCAAAGTTCCCATGCATAGTCGGTGTACTGACGCTTGCCGTCAACCATCTCCCAGTGAACGCCCTCAAGACCGTTCAGGATCCAGTTACATCCAGCATTGGTGTGGATCAGGTTCATGTAAGCAGCTGCCTCATCAACCAGCTTGGTCTTAGCGTTGATAGCCTGACCATAAGAGAATGCCTCAGTACCTCTTGCTCTCTTGGGATTCAGGTTTACAAGGGGACCATCAACGGTCATAGGAGCAGCCATGAAAGGTGCACCTGCAGTGTACTGCCAAGAAAAAGGAACGCTGTAGATAGTACCAGCATCAGCCTTAGCCTTCATATCAGCCTCAGCCATAGCAAAGCTGTCGGGATCCATGATGCCCAGGTTCCAGCACTTGTTGTAGAACTTAGCGCCGTAGAAGAAGGGACCCTTTTCAGGATCGAAGCTGTTGATCAGACTCATATCCTGGAAGCTCCAAGAAACAACCTTACCGGTAGCATTCTGGTTCAGAGCTGCACCGGGAGCTGCCATCATATGGTTCATCATAACAGTAGCCTCGGAAGGGATAGCTACAGCATAAGCGGTCTCACCAGCATCATTGGTGGGATACTTCTCAACCATGTCAGCCAGAACGTCTGCCAGATCCAGGAAGGTCTTAACCTCGGGAGCGCCCATCTCTTTGTACAGATCCCATCTGATCATGGAACGGGATGCATCCTTGTCACCTACAGTACCGTTGTCGGTGGTGTATGCGCCGTAAGGAAGCCAGTAGATCTTTCCATCAGGGCTGTAACGGTTGATGGAGTCCTGAAGGTAGGGACCCATATCTGCTTTACACTCATCAGAAAGCAGATCGTCCAGAGCCAGCAGGCCGCCGCCGGATGCCTGGGTCAGCATATCGGTACCAAAGGATGCCAGAATGTCATAACCTTCGCCGGAAGCGATCATAGAGTTTCTCTTGTCGGTGTCAGCGGTGATGAAGTGAACTTTAGCGCCGATTGTCTTAGCAACCTCGTTCCAGATCACGTTGTCATCGCTCTCATACATATATGCATGAGTGAACAGAACGTTCAGGGTAGGAAGACTGTCAAGGTCTACCTCTTCTTCTACTACAGAACTAGCATCTGCAGCAGTGTCCTTCTGCTCTTCCTGCTTGGTAGAGGGAGTGGGAGCGGGCTCTTCCTTCTTGCCACAACCAACCATCATTCCAACTGCCATAACAGCTACAAGCAGAAGAGAAAGAATTCTTTTTTTCATATCTTTCCTCCTTCTTCGGGATTATATCCCGATTGTTTGTTTTGCACTTGTCATTATACCCTATATGATGGTTCATTTTAATAGACAAATCTGCTTTTTTTTGTATTAATCTGACATTTTTGCCGAATTCAGGTATGGTTCTTCATCATTTTGCCCATACTTTTGAAATTCCTTTGGTGATATTTGGTATTTTTTCTTGAACAGTTTGGAAAAATACACCTGATCCTCGTAACCCACCATGTCGCAGACCTCGTAGATCTTGTACTTGCCCGCCTCTTCCATATACCGCTTTGCCTCACTGAGACGCACATCCTGCAGGTAGCCGGTCACACTGGCTCCCACTTCGCGCCGGAAAATCCGGTACAGGTACTCCTTGGAGCAGCACATCCGGGCAGATACTTCGTCCATGTCGAAGTTCTTGTAATTATTCTCAATCTCATTTTTTATATACAGAACTTCCCTGGAGAGATTCAGTTCCCGGTCTTTTCCGTTCTCCTGTTCCTTCAATTCCAGCGTATCCAGCGCCTCCGCAAGCTTCTCCGGCTCCAGCGGTTTCAGAAGATACCGGGACACGTTGAGTTCCATGGCTCTCTGGGCATACTCAAATACTTTATAACTGCTTAAGATAATGCAGGCCACATCCCGATCAGATTCCCTCACCTTCTCAATCAGCTCCAGCCCCGAAAGCCCGGGCATACAGATGTCTGTGATCAGAACATCCACCTTTGACCGGTTCTCAAGAAAGTACCGATACGCTGCCTCACCGTCAGAAAAAACCTCCGTCACCTGATAGGGTTTGTGGGCACAGGCCACCATCTTCTTCAGGACCTCCACACTTCTCATGTCATCATCTACCACGATCACATTCCACATCTGCTTACACTCCGTTCTGAATGAACTGAACCAACCGGTCCAGTCGCTCCTGAGCTTTCTCCATGCTCTTTCCTTTTACGCCCATGTAAAACTTGATCTTAGGCTCCGTACCGGAAGGGCGCACACAGCACCAACCATCCTGCCCAAGTTCAAAGTACACAACATTCGATACCGGCAGGTCTAAGGGATATTCCTCTCCGGTCACCGGATTCTTGGCCTTGCCGGTCTGATAGTCCCTTACGGCGGTGACTTTAAACGTTCCCATCTCCGTCATGGGCTCATTGCGGAACCGGTCCATGATAACCCCGATCTGCCTGCGGCCTTCCAAACCCTCCAGAGTGATCGTATGCTGTGTTTCTTTATAATAACCGTATTTTTCATACATTGCAAGCATCATATCCCAAAGTGTGCTTTTGTGATATCTGCACCAGGCAGCCACTTCACACAGGCACATCACAGCCACAACCGCATCCTTGTCCCTTGCATGGGTGCCTGCAAGGCAGCCGTAGGACTCCTCCATGCCGAACACGAAGCTGCCTTCTCCGGTTGTCTCAAACAGATGAATTTGTTCACCGATATATTTAAAACCGGTGAGAACTTCAATAAATCGCACCTGATACTGTTCGGCAATGGCTCTTGCCATGTCCGTGGTCACGATGGTGGAAACAATGGCAGGGTGCTCGGGCATCGTCCCGCCTGCAGTTCTCTCCCTTAATATGTACTCACAGATCAACGTGCCGGACATATTGCCGGTAAAGGGAATGTACCTGCCGCTTCCTGCATCCTTCACGTAAATCCCCAGTCTGTCAGCATCCGGATCTGTGGCAAGAACAATATCCGCGTCCACTTCCTCCGCCAGCTTAAGGGCCAGGGCAAATGCCTTGGGGTCCTCCGGATTGGGTGACTTTACGGTGGAAAAATCAGGATCCGGCAGCTCCTGTTCCTTTACCACGTACACATTGGTAAAGCCCAGTTCCGAAAGAACGCGGCGCACAAGCAGATTGCCCGTACCGTGCAGAGGGGTATATACAATTTTAATTTCCTTATTTACCGCAGCAATGATCTCCGGGTGAAGGATCAGCTTTTTCAATTCTTCTATGTAGCTGTCATCCATCTCTTTCCCGATGGTGACATACAGACCTTTCGCCACAGCTTCTTCCATGGGCATGGTCTTCACTTGATGGAAGTCCCCAATGGCGTTCACCTCGGCAATAATCTCTTTATCCTTCGGGAAAGTGATCTGGGCACCATCCTCCCAGTAAACCTTGTAGCCGTTATATTGCGGGGGATTGTGAGAAGCCGTGATCACCACGCCCGCGATACATCCCAGTTTCCGCAAGGCATAGGATAGCTCCGGCGTAGGGCGCAGGTCCTCAAACACATAAGCCCGGATCCCGTTAGCCGCCATGCAAAGTGCCGTCTCAATTGCAAATTCCCGGGAAAATCTTCTGGAGTCATGGGCGATGGCAATCCCCTTACTCTCTCCGGACTGCCCGATGATATAGTTAGCCAGTCCCTGGGAAGCCTTCCGCACCGTGTACAGGTTCATGCGATTGGTGCCGGCACCGATCACGCCGCGCAGTCCTCCGGTTCCGAACTCCAGATCCCGGTAAAACCGGTCCTGAATCTCTTTCTCATCGTTCCCTATGGCACGAAGTTCTTCTCTGGTGGCCTCATCAAAATAGGGATCCGAGAGCCAGTGTTTGTATTGTTCCAAATAGTTCATAGTTTTCTTACCGGTCCTTTCATTCAATGTTCAGACATCTAATTTTTCAAGCATCCGATGGGGACCACAAGCACACCGTCATGGCGGCGATACGCATAGTCACCCGTCCCCGTCAAAACCATAAGGAAAGACGGCGCTTTCATCTTATCAGTATCTATTTTGGCTTCCATTGCTTTCAGGCTCTTCGCTCCCTCCTCGATCAGCTTATCACCGCCAAGCTTAATCTCAATAAGACCATAGCGGCCATTTCTCAAATGAATAACCGCATCACACTCCTGACCGTCTTTGTCGCGATAGTGGTAAACCTCACCATTCAGAGCGTCTGCAAAAACCCGGAGATCTCTGATACATAAGGTTTCAAAAAGAAATCCGAAGGTTTTTAAGTCGTTCACCAGATCGTTGGGACCGATACCCAGCGCCGCAGCAGCAATAGACGGATCAATATAATAGCGGGTATCAGACGAGCGGATAGCCGTTTTGGACCGCAGATTGGGGGTCCAGGCCGGCATGTCTTCCACCACAAAAATCTTGCGGAGTGCATTGACATAGGACGCCACAGTCTCTTCGCTAATCGGGGTCTCGTCATTGGCTGCTACATCCTGTGCAAGCACAGTGTTGGGCACCTGTCCTCCCTGATTCCTTGCATAGGAACGCATAAGTTTCCGCACTTTTTCCGGATTCTTCTGCACATTATCTACCCTGTTGATATCGGAGTGTACAACAGCATCGTAGTAATCTATTGCCTGATCCAATGCGATCTCTTCCCTCATATCCACCGCCTGCGGCCAGCCGCCCCGGCACACCAAAAACGCCAGACGGTCAATGCCAAGATCAGAGGCACCGTCAATCTCCGTCACACCTTCAAACAGCTCCTGCAGGCTGACTTCACCGGTAGAGTCTCCCGACTCGTATAAGCTCATAGGTCTCATGGTCAGCCAGGTAAAGCGCCCTGTGCCGGAATGGGTAATTTCTCTGGTATCAGCAGGAACTGCCGAACCGGTGAGCACAAACTGTCCCAGCTCTTCACGATGGTCCACCTCGAAGCGAATGGCATCCCAAAGCTTGGGTGCCAGCTGCCATTCGTCAATAAGCCTCGGAGTCTCTCCTTTTAACAATCGCTTGGGATTCAGCTCCGACATGGAAATATTCTGATCCTTTTTCTCCGGATCATCCATATACAAAATGCTGCCCGCCAGCTGCTCTGCCGTGGTGGTCTTACCACACCACTTAGGTCCTTCAATCAGGACCGCCCCTTTGCCTTCTAATTTCCGCTTCAGAATATCGTCTGCGATTCTTTTTCTGTAGGTTTTCATAAGAAACTCCCCTTAACTTATATTCCGGTTATTTATATTATACACCATAATTAAAAATTATGCGAGACATTTTTCCGACGATTGGCTCGATACCATTCCGACGATTGGCGAAAAATAAATCCGACGATTGGCGAAACCGTCGGATTTGTCTGTACCTATTCCTGAAAATGTCACCGGCCGGGGATCGTTGTCACCAGTGCCTCCCCACTGCCGCAAATCTCATACGCGCCGCTGCCGGCCGTCAGAAGCAGGCTGTCTCCCTTTCGGAAGGAAAGGGTTTCTTCGCCGCAGGTAACCGTTCCTTCTCCCTCCAGAATCAGAATGCTCGCGAAGGATTCCTCTCCGGCATGACCGTTTAAGCGTTCTCCGGCCTTCAGATTCCATTTGTCAACGATAAAATACGCACAGTCCGCAATATGCGGGCTCACGTCCCTTCTCTCTGCAGCCGGCATCCTGTCGGTCACCGCAAGGGCCTTCTCTATGTGCAGCGGCCGCTTTTTCCCGTCCGCGCCTACGCGCCCGTAATCGTATACGCGATAGGTGACGTTGGAATTCTCCTGAATCTCTGCAATCACAATGCCTTTTCCAATGGCGTGGAGTGTCCCCGCCTCAATAAAGAAGACATCTCCCTTGTGCACTTCCACCTTATGAAGGACCTCTGTCAATGTCTCATCTGCGATCCTTTGGGCAAACTCCTCCTCCGTAACGGGACGCTCAAATCCATAATACAAAAAGGCACCGGGCTCACAGTCCATAATGTACCACATTTCGGTTTTCCCGGGCTGCCCTTCATGCTCCCACGCATAAGAATCCTCCGGATGCACCTGAAGGGACAAATTGTCCCTGGCATCAATGAACTTGATCAGAATAGGAAAATCCGAAAAACGGCCGCAATGTGTTCCAAGCACACCCGCGCCTGCCTTCTGCAGGTACTCCGGAAGCGACCATCCGGCATACTCACCGCTCACTATATGGCTGGGGCCATCCGGGTGACAGGACAGCTCCCAGCTCTCGGCCAGAATCGCACCCGGATAGTCCTTATTGTAATCTTCCACAAGACGCCTTCCGCCCCACAGATAATCTTTATAAGCGGGACTTAATTTTAACAATGCCATTGTTTCTCTCTCCGATGATTACTTCCCTGCACTCTTTAAGCACAGTTCAACCAGTTCGTCAACTTTACCTTCTGCTAGGCCGATATTAGTGTCTGCCGCACCGTAATAAATCTTCAGATTGCCTTCCTCGTCAGCCAATGCATTACAGGTAAATACTACGTTCATCACTCTGCCGCGCATCTCATAATCATGCTCGGGCCACAGGATAAAATCTGTATATCCCAGTACATTCCAGGGCTCATCCAGATCCAAAAGACATGCCTTCAGACGGTAAATGAAGCCGTTACAGGTGGTGGAAACGGTGTGATAGATCTCCAGCCAGCCCTTGTCGGTCTTGATGGGCACACCGCCGGCTCCCATCTTGAAACCATCCATAAAGGGTTTGCCCTTATACATAACCGGTCTGGACTGTCCCCAGTAAACCAGATCGGGAGAAAAGCTCATCCACATGGAACAGGGATCCAGCTCATTGCCGAAAGGTCTGTCCAGTCTGAAATAAAGTCCGTTGTACTTCTCAGGGAACAGAGCGCCATTCCGGTTACCCAGTTCACTAGCCGTGCACACTCTCTCAAAATGTTCAAAATCGTCTGTTTTCAGAACACCCAGTCTCACATTGTTCTGCTCCAGATCGCTGGCATAGAAAATGTAATAGGTACCGTCCATTTTGGTGATACGGGGATCATAGGTATTCATCTCAGGGTGGAAAGGATCCACAGGAGGCATCTTCACCGGTTCCGGATCGGGAACAAAATGGTAGCCATCCTTACTTCTGGCAATCCATAGACGATGAATATCATCAATGGTGGTGGCATCCATCATCAGAATGTACTCACCGTTGTGATAGATCGCACCGGGATTGAAGGTGTAAAGCACACCGTCCGGCATTCTGTCCGGAGACATAACAGGGTTGTTTTCATACTTTTTTAAGACTCTCATGGCAATACCTCTCTTAATATAATTGTATTTATTGTAACATGTGCTGCATTTCATGTCCATGTGTATATGGTCCGGGCCCATGAAAATCCGTTGCTTCCCACGTCATTATGTCATCTGCAAAGCAACACGCAAGAGCACGCCTTTACATATCTTATATAAAAATTTTACTCGGAGCGTATTTATGCGTGACATCCCTTATGACAGAAACGCCGCCGTAGCCTACGCGCGCCGGTGGGCACTCCACAGAAACCCCGCATACTACAACTTTGACAAGATAGGCGGGGACTGCACCAATTTTACATCTCAAAGCATTTATGCCGGAGCAAAAATCATGAACTACACACCGGTGATGGGATGGTACTACCGATCATCCTACGACCGCGCAGCAGCCTGGACCGGCGTGCAATTCCTCTACAATTTTCTCATAAATAACCGGTCCGTGGGGCCTCATGCCCATGTAGTGCCCCAAAGCGAAGCAATGCCCGGAGACATTGTTCAGCTCGGCACGGGCTCCGGTCATTTTTATCACTCACCCGTCATCACCGCCGTGACACCTGCCATTCTGGTAGCGGCACATTCGGACGACGCACTGGACAGACCGCTGTCCTCCTATGTGTACGAGGCCGCACGCTTCCTGCACATCGACGGCGTACGGACCTGGTAAGAGCATAAACAATACGCTGTCATTAAGACAGGGGTAGCACATTTTGTACCTTCCCCGACCTGGGTGCCGGATATGGTTCGTATAGCGGCACGCTCTCGCTCCGTGA
>JAZNMF010000126.1:0-4056 GCA_045579545.1 Acetatifactor sp.
ATGCCGGTATTGTTACCGCTTCGTGTGTGATGATTGTTATGATGTCGCTGATTCAGAAGGAGCCTGCAAGGAGTGTGCCGAAAAGAAACATGAAAAATAAGATTACATGGATATTACCGGCAGTTATCTTTTTTCTGATTGTTTTGACCGGTTGCGGAAAAAGGGAACTGGTTCTGGAGTAGGAACAGAGCAGGGCGGAAAGTAAAGAAGAAATTCTTTTTGGTAGTTCCATTCTTCAAATGCTTTCGGAGCAAGACAGCACACCGGCAGAAGAATCCGAAAGTGAAAATATGTCCGCAGCGGTGGATGAGACGGTGCAGAAGGTAGAAGAGAGTGCAGAAATGGTAGGAGAAGAAGCAGATTCAGAGGAAGCGGATATCTCAGAAGAATTGCAGACTGGTACCGGAAATGAATCGGAAGTTTTTGTAGAAGATCCCTATTGGCCGGAAAATGAATACACAAAACAGATTCCCAAACCGGATTTTGAGATCATTTCTGCCAGAGTGGATGAGATCGGATTTGGGACAGATTTTGCTTCAACAGTAACAACCAAGGATGTTATTGCATATGTGGATGTGGTACAAAACAGTGGTTTTAATATTGACGTTGAAATAGATGCAAGGGCATATGAGGGAGAGTCAAGATATCTCTTTTTGGCATACAACAAAGCAGGGTATTTTGTGGAGATTTATTGGTATTCCAGCGGAAGCGGAATGGCAATGAGAAAATAAATATATTTATTAACAGGAGGAATTACATATGGCATTTTTTGACAAACTGAATGATTTTGCAAAGAACATCGGAGACAAGACAACGGACGCAATCGAAACCGGAAAACTGAACAGTAAGATCAATGCAGAGAACACGGCAGCCGGCGAAGAACTGAAGAAGATCGGAGCGTATTATTACAATCTGTTCATTGCCGGAGATGAAAACAAAGCAGTAGCACCGGAAGTGCTGGAATTCTGCCAGAATGCAAAGGCTCACTATGAAGCAGCAGCGGCAGCACAGGCAGAAATCGAGAAAATCAAAGCGGATAACGAAGCGGCAAAAGCAGCGGCAGCAGCACAGGCAGCCGCTCCCGTGACACCGATAGTGCCTGCAGCAGCTCCGTCAGCAGGATTAACCTGCAGTGCCTGCGGCTCTGTAAATGCACAAGGTACAAAATTCTGTCAAAACTGTGGCGGAAAGCTGGAGCCCCCTGCTCCTGTAGTGGTGGAAGGAAATATCTGCCCTGGCTGTGGTGCAACGAATGATGCAGGCGTAAAATTCTGCAGAGAATGCGGAAGCAAGCTGGAAGCGCCGGCTCCTGCACCAGAAGTACCTGCAAAACGGTTCTGTGTCTCCTGTGGAACAGAGATGGCACCGGGTGTGAAGTTCTGCCCTCAGTGTGGACAGAAAAATGAATAATCAAAAGAAAATCAGTAGTAGGAGGAAATGACGTATGACAGCAAAACAACTTTTTTCTAAAACAATGCCTTTTGTTTGGGCGAAATTGTTACTGGGCGGTGCAACCGTTTTAGTCTGTGTAATCCTTTTGGCCATTTTTATGGGCCTGGGCTGGCTGTTCGGGGACACTGCAATTGTGATCATGTTTATTCTCTGGCTGGGTTCTATCGGAGCGGTAAGATATTTTATCATGCGTGCCATGGGTTATCTGGTAAAAGCCGGACATATTGCAGTGATCGCAGAAGCCTGCTTTACCGGACAGGTTCCTGCTAATCAGGTAGCTTACGGAAAAGAAATGGTAACAAAGCGTTTTGCCACATCTGCAATTTATTTTGCGGTTGACCAGCTGATTTCCGGTGCTGTAAAGCAGATTCAGGATAAAATCGCCAAGTTAGGTAATAAGCTGGATTTTATCCCCGGTATGGGTGCGGTGACAGGTTTGGCTCAGTTCTTTGTCAGTATTTCATTGGGATACATAGACGAATGTTGTTTGGGATGGACCTTTTATAATAAAGATCAGGGTGCATTCAAGAGTGCAGCAGACGGCGTA
Source organism: Acetatifactor sp. (assembly GCA_045579545.1). GTDB lineage: Bacteria > Bacillota > Clostridia > Lachnospirales > Lachnospiraceae > Acetatifactor. Next base: position 2,000 of record JAZNMF010000126.1, read on the forward strand.
GTCATCTACGCACAAAACTGGAAGGTGCTATTAAAGGATGCAGCCAAGACTATGCTGAAAGTGATATTACTGACCGTTTTGGTAGCATTGCTGATCTTTGTTCCCATTGGTTTATTGTTTAAGCTCTTTAAGTGGAGCGGATTTGTGGCATTTGTGCTGGCACTGTTGATCGCCTGGGTAGTAAAGTTTGCGTTTATGGACAGCTATATCATGATTCAGATGATGGCTTCTTATATGAGTGTAGCACCCAATACCGTAATTACGTTTGATCTGTATTCAACACTGTGTACCTGGTCCAAGAAGTTCAAGGAACTGTTTACCAAGGGGCAGGAGGAAGCACCACAGGCAGCTTATGCAGGTGCAGCGACAGCTGGTGGTCAGGCTTATGCTGGTGCGTCAGGTCAGACTTTTGCAGGAAATGCAGGTACCGTAAATCCGGCTCAGCAGGCATATACAACTCCCACAGCGGCAGCATCGAATACGGCAGCTCCGGCGGCAGGTGCAAAATTCTGTGGTCAGTGCGGATTTAAGAATGAAGCAGGCACCAAATTCTGCGGATCCTGCGGAGCGAAATTGTAATGGGGGAGAAGAAATTAAAAAAACTGACGATTTTACATTCCAACGATATGCACGGGGATTTTCAGGCGGAGCAGGTAGATGACAAACTCATTGGCGGGGTGTCTTTCCTGTCCGGCTATATTCAGAAGGTGCGTGAAGAAGAGGAAAATGTACTCTATGTGGTATCCGGGGATATGTTCCGGGGATCTGTGATCGACAGTGAATTTAAGGGACTTTCCACCATTGAGATCATGAATCTGCTGGGGCCGGATGTGGCCACTCTGGGAAACCATGAAATTGATTATGGGATCGGGCATCTGCTCTTTTTGGAGAAATGTGCCCGTTTCCCCATTATCAATGCCAACCTGTATCTTACCACCAATCAGATCCGGCTGTTTAAGAGTCATGAAATGGTAAAGATCGGTGGCATGAAGATATTGTTTATTGGCATTCTCACAGAGGAAGTTCTTGCACAGGCCAGACAGGACCGGCTGATCGGTTCCTTTGTGGATGTCCGTGAGGCTGCTGCGGAGGTAGGAAAAATCTGTAATGCCTATCAGACGGAGGATGTGGATCTGACAGTTTTGCTTACCCATATCGGCTTTGAGCAGGATAAGCAGCTGGCGGCTTTATTGGATCCCCGGTGGGGTATCGACCTGATCATTGGAGGACACAGCCATACATTTCTGGAGCAGCCTCATGTGGAGGCGGGGATTCCCATTGTACAGGCGGTTACAGGAACGGATCAGATCGGCAGGTTTGATATTCTGGTTGATACGGACAAAAATGCAGTAGATAGTTATACTTGGGAATTGATTCTCATTGATGACAGTCATTGTCCAAGGGATACTGCGTTGGAAACGTTGATCGGAAAATATCAGGCAGTCACAACTGAAAAATACAGTCGCTATATCACACGATTAGCAGATACCTACACCCATCCCCGGCGGGATCGGGAATCACAGTTAGGGAAGCTTTTTGCAGATATTCTGCGGGACAGTCTGGGACTGGACATTATGATGCTGGGTTCCGGCAGTCTGCGGATGCCCCAGATGGGGCCTATCGTGACGTTGAAGGAGCTTACCCAGATGTTTCCTTTCCACGAGGAGATTTTCCGGATCACATTAACCGGTCAGCAGTTAAAGGATATGCTTACCCACGTATATCGTCCGGAGGCATTGAAGTCGGATCATGCGGAATATTATCAGTATTCCAAAGGAATGAAAATCGTGGTGTCATTGGGAGAAGAACGGATAAAGGAACTGTCCTTTGAGGGAGCAGAAATCCCGGATGATAAACGGTTTCGCATCGGTATTCAGGGCTATCACTTCAAAAATATGGAAGAGATTCTGGGATTGAAGGAAGAAACCATCACCATTCTGGACGTTAAAGTTCCCTACCAGATCATGCCCGTTCGTCCGGGCCGCAATCTGGCGGTGATCATTGAGGTGGCTGCCCGCAACTTCAGCCTCAAGCAAGTCGGATCGTAGCCATGTCGT
>JAZNMF010000127.1:0-47672 GCA_045579545.1 Acetatifactor sp.
ACCTCCTTCTAAAGTAATTATGATAGAAAAAAAATTATAATGCAAATTTTTGCATAAAAAAAAGAGAGCAATAAACTCCCTATTATTATAATATTATTTATTTTTTTGTACTGAGATAACAAAAAGGCATCGCTTTAGCGACGCCCTCTTGTCTATAATTAACAATGTTTTAAGAAACATTGTAATTATTATTTTTTGTTTGTTTCCAAGCATCTTTATAATTTGCGTAGACATTGAAGTATTTTGGGGCGACAAGAGATTCAAATTCTTTGATTCTTTTGCAAACAGCATTCCAAAATACAAACCACTGTTCTTCGTTAAATTTCATAGTATAAGCAACCTTATCTTTAACTTCAGATAACTTTGCACCGACCAGCTCTCCGGCCGGAGGAGCCATTCCATTCATGATACTTATCTGGAAACATTCTTTTTCTCCAGACAAATAATTCATACTTATTGTCCGTACTTTTGTAAGGCCTCTTTGGTCTACTGTTTGTACGTTTGGAGTCTTAACTCCGGAATAAATAACAATTGCGTTATCAATATTTTTCCTTACAAGTTTTCCGTTTTGATAAAGCGTAACTGCGTCTTGAATAGCCTCCATCTGCTGTCGGTTCATCGCAGCAAATTTAGAATTTGTAGGCTGATTGCTCAAATATTGATACTGATCCGATAAGGCCTGATAATTTGTCTGAGGATTTTTTTCAAGCAGCAATTCTGCCGGAGTTTTTCCAGCTAATTTTCCGCCTTTGAATCTTACTTTATATGCAGGACTCAAATCCCCATCTTCTGCGGAACTATTCATTCCCTTAGCCAAACAAATTTTTGACTTTTCAAATATATAATCTGCAGTTTCGGCTTCAATATTATATTTTACAGAAGCCTTATCATCAGAGTTAAACAGATAAAGTCCGACTTTACTGTTTGACATGATATCTAAGACTGATCCGTTTTCAAGATCACTTTGCGTTGTCGGGTTAAATTCTGCTTCTGCGTAAAAGAAGGTGGTCCCATTAGTTATAGACTTAATCTGTTTTGGATATTTGGGATTCTTTATCGCGTTCATTTTTTCTCTCCTATTTTTCTCCTTTTATTCTCCTCTTTTAATAAAAGGCGGGAAAACCCGCCTTTTATTTTTTTTGTCAACTAACCGCTCCGTTTAACATATATCACTTTTATTTACACTTGTAGAAGTGGAAATTCTTGATTATTTAGTTAAAAGGAAGACCGTCGGTAAGGTTAGAGCTATTAAAATCCGCGAACAGATCCTGAGGGTTGATAGGATTTACAGGAGCGTTCATTGGAGCGCTCTGCTGAAATCCCCCAAAAGGAGCCTGCTGCTGAGGTGCTGCCGTCTGCTGGAAATTACCAAATGGCGTCTGCCTCTGAGGAGTTGCCTGCTGAGGCATCTGCTGCTGGAAGTTACCAAAAGGAGCTGTCTGCTGAGGAGCCTGCTGCTGAGGTGTCTGCTGCTGAGGCGTTACCGCCTGCTGAGAATTCTGCTGCTGGGCCTTAGCACCATCCTGCTTAATAGATCCATGGACAGAGTTAACATAGTATGTGTCGCGATATACCTTATTGCCATTCTTATCAACATAATTGTTGTTATGAATAGAAGCTTCAATTGCTATGTTGGAACCAACAGTATATCTTTCTACTACGTTAGCCATATTACCAAACGCCTCAAAGGCAAAAAAATCAGGGATGTATTCGCCATTGTCATTCTTTTTGCCGGAATTAACAGCAATACGGATGGTTGCTACTTTTGTTCCATTGCTGGTTGTTCTTACCTGAACGGGGGTTGCTACGTTACCTGCTACAAAAAATCGGTTAATCATAAAAAATTCCTCCTATTATTAAATAAATGTTGTCGGTATAAATATGATAGAAAAAACTATTTTGAAAAAAATTTTTTTAAAAAGTTTCAAAATCGACCATGTTTAACTGTAATGTTTTTTTGCCTTTCCATATATTCCAGCCAAGAGTGCCAACCATATCAATAAACTGTTTAGATGAATCCATATATTTTTCAGCCATAAAGAACCCAATTGCATCAAATCCTTTGAATTTAAACTTAATGTGCTCTTTATTTTCGCCCAAAAGGCTGAATCCATCTCCTGTCTTTTTATCGAGACGTCCTTTTACTCGGACCACAACAGTTGGTAAACCTTCTCCATATGGCTCTAATGAAAGAATCTGTTTTGCAACAGAGCTTATCCTGGCAGCCGGAATATCCAGATCGTAATAAATGCTCTTATCAAAGAATTCTAAAGGAATTTCTTTTTCCATATTTTCCTTCAATTCTTTGATATTTTTTTCTTCCAAAGTGAATCCGGCAGCCTTTGGATGTCCTCCAAATTTAACGAACAAATGAGAATTATTTCCCATAATCTCCGCAAGACTATAATTATCAGATTGACTTCTTGCGCTGCCTTTCCACTTTCCATCTTCAATTTTTGTCATAGCCAACACAGGTTTTCCCGTGCCTTGGGAAATCTGACCTGCAACTATACCGAGAATACCTTCCGGAACATTTTCGTTCATGTAAAAAATGACATGTTCATCATTTTCGCGGTACATATCAATGTCGATTTCTTTTAAACATGTTTCTACAAGCTCTTTTCTGGTTGTATTTACTTCTAATAATTTTTCAATCAATTTATCTTCCGCATCATTATTAGAATTAGAGAATAAACCTTGAACGACCATTTTGGTTCCATCATCAAAGAGACGACCAGGGGCATTAATTGCTGGTACCAGATTAAAAGAAATATCAACGGCCGAAGAACCTTCGTTTAATTTACTTTTTTTGATTAGCTTTAAAAGCCCAGATGTACAATACCCCTTAGCAATTGCAGCCATTCCTTTTTTTACAATGACGCGGTTATCTCCAAGAAGTTCTACTGAATCTCCAATTGTTCCGATTGCTGCGTATGCAGACAATGCTGGTAAAAAAGGATGATTGTGACCTAAAGCCAATTCTGCAAGCTTATAAGAAAGGCCGGCGCCGCAGTAATGGGTATAATCACAACCTTCCGGGAGGGCTTCTGGATCTACAATGATATCTGCATTTGGCAATATTAAATTTCCATTTGAATCTTTTTCCGCCTGATGATGATCCAAAACAATAACTTCCATTCCTTTTTCTTTTGCAATATTGATAGCCTCCATAGCTTTAATACCATTATCTACGGTTAATAAAATATTGACATTTTCCAGTCTTTCCATAATTTTGGGAGACAAGCCATATCCTTCTGTCATCCTCTTAGGGATAGTTACGCTAAATGGGATTTTTAGCAATACCATAACCCAAGATAAAATACTTAACGAATTGGCACCATCGCTATCGTAGTCTCCTACAATACCGACAAATTCCTTTTTTATAGAAGCTTTTCTTAACCTGGCAACCACTTTATCGAGATTTTGGATCCTATAAATTTTGTTATCTGTATCATTTAGCTCATCAATGGATAAACCTGTATGATGTTTTACATACTCTTCTATTGATTCATATGTTCCTCTTTTTTTCCATTCACACATCTTATTTTCTCCTTTATTCTTTTTGATATAGCTAATATGAAAGAAAAGTAATACACTGAATTCAATTTTTAACAATTTTTTCATCATATTATTAGTAAGAGAAAGGAGACATATCATGCTGAAAAATTTTTGGAAACAAATTGTTGTTGTGTGCGGAAATCATCAGGACAAAGAAGTTCTTATGGATTTAAAGCAAGGTCCAAGTTCTCTCTTTTATAGTTGTCCGAAGTATTACCCAGAAAACAGAGAAAAAGGGGAAAAAGCATGTGTTAATCGCATCAATCTTGTAGATTTTGAAAAAATTGTAGATATTTTATCCGACGAGGTTGAAAAAGGATTATCGAATGGCCAAGTTGTAAATTTGCAAAATTTTTCCTTTAAAGTGAAAGCTTCTGAGATTACTGTTTTGGAACATTCAAAAGGGAAAATTAAAATTAGAATTCTGAATAAAAAAGCGTTAAAATAAGCAATAAGCCCTCACTCGTTGAGTGAGGGTTTATTTTTAAGAATATCTGGGATCCAAATCTTCATCCATATCCTCAAAGGCCAAATCTTCATAAACCTGCTCTTTAACTTCAGAATGATGATAATTCACATAGCTTTCAGCTCCATAATCACTTCCCAGCATATACAATTCATCTAAAGAAGCATCATCTGGCATATTAAATGTGGATCCGTCAGGCAGAACACCAAGCTGCTTATCTGTAATGATCTCCTCCACTTTATCTTCCAGATTTTCTCTTATTTCTGAGTTATTGGTTGCTAATTCTTCATCTGAAGGCATATGATAATAATACCAGTTATCCATCCCATCCAATAAATTTTCATGATTTTCAGATTCCTTCGGAATATAAATTCGCTGTTCTTGGTTCTGACCTTCAGTCTCTTTCAGAATTTTGCGTTCTTCTAACTTAGGGTCCTTTTTTATTTCCTCCGGCTTTCTTTCCTTTTCTCTTGAATGTTGGAGCATTTTTTCTGGCTCTTTTTCTTTAGCTATGCGAGTAGCATCCATATATTTAATTTGCTCCCTATCAACTTTTTCATATTGTATTTCAGCCTTATCAATTACTTTCTGTTTTATTTGAGGCTTCTTTTCCATTACTTGTTCTTTCATACATAAAACTCCTTTCTACTGCAAATAGAAAGGCCGGCAAAACCGGCCTTTTTATTATCGTTCATAATCATCGTTGCTCTTTGCATTTTTTTCAGGTTCTGCAGGAGCTATATTGTTTTCTTCAAACAATTTTGTAAACGCATCGGCCTGTTCGACTTGTTCGTTTTGATAATGCTGATCCATAGAACCGTCGGCGAAAAAGTCATATTCTTCATTGGACGGATTTTCCGGTATATCTGAATTGATGTCTGGATTTAATTCCGACTCATTTTCCAGAACCTTTTCTATTTCACTTTCAATTTTCTCAATATCATTTTCAGCGATAGCTTCATCTAAAGACTTGGAATCAATATCTACATTTAATGGATCTTTTGTATTTTCTGGCGTACCATAATTTTCTTTGTTTTCCACGATTACATTTTCTGGAAGCAGGCCTGGCTGTTCTTTTGAGAATCCGCCCTCTTTGTCTACAATCTGAGCCACATCAAATGTGTTTCTGAACTCCTTTGATGCACCTTTAATTGTAGCTCCACCTACCAATGTGAATCCATAAACAGTTTTACTTTCTGCTGTGGGCTGCTCTGGTATAGCATGTTTTATTAAAACATCTTTATCGTTTTTGCCGAATTGAAGAACACCTTTTTCTGTCATCACATAAAAATCAAATTTTGACTTATTTCTCAATTCAACTAATTTTTCGATTTTTTCTTTATTGTTTAGTGCTTTGTCCGAAAGAATTTTATCAATGGCTTTTTGTTTTTTTGTTAATTCCTTTTGTGCTGGTTTAGATATTTCCTTTGCTTTTTCCTTATCGATTAGTTCTTGCTGTTTTTCTTTTAAAGAATCCTGATACATTTGCTGCTTTAGCTCTTTTGGAGATAAAGCATATACTATTGTTGACGTTACTGCCGTAACCGGGGTCAAAACAATTTTTGCAGTTGTAATAAAAGCTTTTTTGATTGAATTAAAAATACGCATAAGTTTACTATTGCGAATTTTACTTTTCTTTTTTTTCTCTTTTTGCTTTTCGTTTTTTCTAACATTTCTCTTGATACGTTCACTTTCTTTTTCTTGCGCTTTTTTCTTTTTTAACTCTTCTTTTTCTGCCTGACGAATTGCTTTTTCCTCTTCTTTACTTAATTGTTCTTTTTGAAAAGCAGATTCAATGGTTACATCCTGAGATTGACTATTTACATTCTTTTCATTATCCATAACGAATACCTTTCCTTTCTTAATTTACTATCAATATGAAGGAAAAAAACATATGTAAAAAAGAAAAAAGGAGCTTTATGCTCCTTTTTTAATTTGTGCTACCAAAACCACCATTGCGAATACCATCAGCTTCATCATCGCATGTAATTCCGAATTCTACGAAAATACCTTGAGCAAAGCCTTTTCCGGCATCGAGAATAACCTCTTTACCTTCCTTGGTATCATTTGTAATTTTGATCATAATGTGACCCTCATTATCAGAAAAATAGTAATCCTGATCAATGATGCCTACTGTGTTGTCAAGCTGTACTCTGAATTTAAAACCCAGTCCACTGCGGGGATAGATTTTTAAAACCCATCCCTCTTCCATTTGGCATCTTATGCCGGTTGGAATTCGAATTGTTTCTCCGGGAGCCAAATTAATGGCAATTGGGGTAAAAAAATCATACCCCGCACTTCCAGCAGTTGCTCTTTGAGGCAACTTAATACTCGAATAGATTGTTTCCAGAGAACTTTCCGGAACAACAATTTTCTCAACAAGATTTGACATTGCCTCTTTAAATTGTTTAAGACTAACTTTGCTGAATTTCGCTATTTTTTTCATTCTATTCTCCTAAAACAGATATATTTTGCAAAATCAACTTATACTCATCTCTCTGATGTTCTGATAACTTCTCGGTTTCATTTAATGAAAGATAATACTCGAAAATTTCAGCAGAAGAAAGATCGGGATGGTCTTTTAATTTATTGACAAGTTGAGTTGATTTTTTTACTCCGATATGCTTTTCCAATCTATATTTCTTTGACAAGTAAGAACATAGAGCCTTACCTTCTTTCAAAGCGTTGATCCTAAATAAAACAAATTTATCAATAAATCGGAATTGCTTCTTTTTTAATTCACTGATCGTATCTCTGACATCTTCAAAGGTAACAAAAGTGCTGTGTCTTATTGTTTGTGCTTCGACCACAAAATAATTTTCTGGTTTTGCATCTTTTTTTCTTATCGTTGACACAATTGTGGTTGCCGTATGCCCTGTATCGGAGTTAATTAGAGCATATCCTGGAATAAAATCCATATCTTCATTTGGATCTTCCAACTCAAAATAAACTTCCGTTTCTTTTTGATTAACTTTCCAATGCAGAACATTAGCATTCAATTTTTTTAGTATAGATACAATTTCTGTCAGCCTAAGCAATTTGAAACGCTCTGTATAGATTGCAAATAATTTTTTTACACCGTCCTGCTCTCTGATTAACACTTTATGCATCATGTCAGACGGCTTGCTTGACTGAACTTCTTCGCTAAGCGCAAAAGACAGCGATAGATTTCTTTTACTGGATGCTGTACTTAAAAAACTGCCTCCCAAAGATTTTTGTTTTGAGTTATATGTTTTCCAAAATGTTTTGCTTACAAAATAGAGATCATTAAGATTTCCTATTGTAGTAAAAACCATTTTTTCGCCCATAATCATTTCATTTAACAAAACATCTTTTGTTGACATGAATTTGGGAGTGGGGAGTTTTACCAGTTCCGAATGGATCACCATTTTCTCTTGGCAATAATTTACCTCTCTCTTTTTGGTTGACAGGTCCGCCATATAGATGATACCTTTTTGTCTTGAAACATAATCGAGAACATCTACATTGCGGAAGTCAAAATCAATAATTTTTGTACATGCATCGTAGTCTTTTGCAATTTTTTCTAAAGTTTCTAAGGTTTTTCCCTTAGCTTTAAAATCATCCAAAAGAAAATTTTGCATTAGTTACTCCTTTCTTAATTAGGCTGAAACAGTCCATTTGTTTTTGATCAAATGAAACTTATCCTTATTTAGCAGCTTTGCAATTTCATTCATTTGTCTTTCTACATCATCCATATCGATATACCCTAATACAGGGCAAATTTCATCAACATCAGACCAAAAAGAGTTATAACAATCATAATAAATCTTATATTTCATGCCAGTTACAGCTAAAGTCACATATAATCGCTGCACATATTTCCCGCGATCAAATCGATCAATGGAAACGACTTGTGCTTTATATTTTGGGCTGCTGGATTTCTGCAGGTCCTCCACATATAAAGCATACAATTTTTGAGCAACTTTCCATGTAACTAAGATATCATCAATTGCTGAATGAAATTGTACGTCTCCAGTAATGCCAAGCAAAGAAGCTATAGATGCCAACTTTCTATCCTTGGTCTCTTCGTTTCTTAAACATAATTCCTTTACCATTTTGAACACATCCAAAACCTGAGAAGGCTGGAATTCTTCACCCTGGCGTTCAAACATACCATTAGTCATGCGATTATCATAAGAAACGTTATATCCCATAATAACAGCAGGATATGACAAAAAGTCTTTAATGGCTGTAAAGGCTTCTTCTTCTGACGGCTTGTCAGCCAGAAATTCGTTAGTAATACCGTGAACATCAATTACTTCCTGACTCATGATAATAGGCGGCTTAATATATTGGTCAATCATTTTTGTGACCTGATATTTTCCGTTTACTTTTTCTACACGGATTCCGGAAAACTGCACAATATAGTCTGTTGCTTTTAATCCTGTGGTCTCTGTGTCGTAAAGAGTAAACGCGTAGCCATGCTGCAACGCATATAAAAATTTTTCAAGATGATCTTTTTTTGCCCATTTCATTTTAATCTCCTCCATATTTTCATTTTTATAAAATCAATATGAAAGAAAAAAGGTCATAAGGTAGAGAATCTCTACCCTACAACCTTTATAATTTGATTTTATGATGCTTTTTTCTTGTTTTTTGCAACCTCCTCAATATTCAATCCTTGAATTTCATATGCTTCACGCAAAAACATATTATAATTCTGATCAGAAAAAGATCCATATCCGATAAATTTACCGGTGATATACAGCTCTTCCTTTGCTCTGGTAATGGAAACAAAAAACAACCTTCTTTTCTCTTCCAGTTCATCTTCGTGATCTTCGTCATGAAGTTCTTCGGAGTCATAATGCGAAATAGAATTGAACACAACTTTCCACTCTAACCCTTTTGAAGAATGAGCTGTAGTTAATGCGACGCCGTTATAGTGCAGCTCACGCTTAATTGCGTTAGTGCTTCCAAATCTGAGAAAGTCTAAACAGTATTTAAGGATCTCATCAAAGGTTTCTTTGGATTCCAGAAGATTATAGAACTTTGCGTAAATTTCATCATTATCTTCCAACTGCTTTAACAGATACAATGCGTACCTGCCCTTTTCTTCATTAGAAAAACTCTGAAACTGTGTTGCAAATACTACAAATTTATTAATGGATGATTTAATGACGTCTGTTGTATTGTCAAACAACTTGTTTTGTAAACTGCAGTTTAAATAAGATGTAATTCCCTGGATATATTCCGGATCCTCCAAAAACCGGATTAACTCCAATGCAGCCAAAATACGGCTGTTTTCCATAAGAGGTTCTGGGTTAATTAAAACAGTAGGAATACCTTCTGCATTTAAAATATCTTGCATAGCAATTAATTCGGAACGCTTTGCAGCAATAAAAGCCATATCTTCATACGCAATTCCTGCATTGTGTTTCTGACGGATCAGATTACGGATGTATGCGTATTCAGAATCCCTATTAAAGAAACCACTAACCATTACAGGCTTTCCTGATTTCTTTGTGGATACCAAGCTTTTTGCTACCTTTTTTTTGTTTTTGCTATTAATACAGTTTGCAAAATGAATAATTTCAGGAGTAGATCTATGATTCTGTAATAAGAAATAATCAACTCCCTGTTTTCCCAAATAATCATAGAAATTAATGATAAATTCTGGGGAAGTATCACGAAAGCCATAAATTGCCTGGCTATCATCTCCTACTACCATCAGAGATTTAAAGTATTTCGTCTCTGTCAGCAGCCTTACGAGATCCATCTGCCTTTTGTTGGAATCTTGAAATTCATCCAAGATAATGTGTTTGAATTTCAGATCTTCAAAGAACTTATCATTTTGCTTATATAATTCAAACAGAAGCAGTTCTTGATCAGCATATTCAATCAAACAATGTTTAAACAACAGCTCGTTGTATGTCTGATAAAGGTCAAACATTTTATCTATTGTTTCTTCCTCCATCTCATGGCCTTCTTTTTTCAATTTAGCCAAAATAAACTGAATAGATTCATTGTTTTTTTGAAGCTGATATGTTTTAATAATTTCCAGAATCTTTTTTGCCATAGGCAACGCACCTTTCATGTGGACCATAGTGCTATCAAAGTTTCTGTAGTCAAGACCCGGAACATCAGTATCTCTTAATAATTCTGCAACAACGCTGGCCTTTTCAACCTCGTCAATTAAACGAGGAGGTCTCTTGTAACCTAATTTTTTATAGTTGGCAGCAACCAAGTCATTTCCAAAACTGTTAAATGTGGAAATAGTCATGCGACTAATTTCTGTGCCAATGTTCATTTGTTCGCAATAGATTTGAATTCTCTCTCTCATTTCTCTTGCGCCAGTATCTGTAAAGGTTAACAAACAAATAGACTCAGGCAAAATCCCCTTTAAAAGCAGGTTCACAGCACGTAAAGCAATTGTTAATGTTTTGCCAGCTCCAGCTCCTGCATTGATTCTTGATACGCCTTCCATAAAATTAATTGCTTCAATCTGAGCTTTCGTATATGGAATTTGTCGAATATCAGCAACTGTTTTATTCATAGGAACTGGCTGTGGCGATTTTTCATATGCACAAACATTTTTCAATTCGCAATATTTGCAGTGCTCTTTATCGTAGGCCATTTGCTGCCCATTGATATAAGGCTGGAACATAGGGGCATAAATATGATCCCAGTAGGAATTTGGGGTTTGTCCGCCGATGTAGGATGTATCCATAGTTACAATATTCTTGCCATCTTTCAGGTCAAAGAAATTATTATTATACTCTCCTTTAGAAAACTTATCATCCGCTTTCTTCAAGAAATAAATGGATGCCTTTACTCTAACACTTTGTCCAGCAGGCACCATATGCTCTCCATACCATAACATACAGTATAGAAGCATATTGCTTTTTACGCAATGGTCTGTTTTGTGTCCATTTTGTGTAACATCAGGCTTCTTGTACATATATTTAATAATTTCCAGAGTGCTACCATCATAAAAAATGGCATCCGGATTAAAATATACATCTAAACCATGGATATTAGCCGTTGTTGCCATACCTTGCATAAGAGGTCTTTCTTCACAGTGAACATAACGTTTGATGCAATACATTAAATCATTTTGTTTGCACAGTCTCGTTTTTTCAGAAGGAAAGTCAAGACTTTGATAAAAAGCTTCAACTTGTCTTTCTGCATCTTCCATAGCCAATCCATTAAATAAAATGTTCTTTAAAAGTTCGACTGCAAATTTTGAGATTTCTACTTCGTTAATCTCTTTGTTGTATCTTGGAATTTTGGTTTCTCTTTTTCTAATACATTTTGCAGCTTGTTTTAAGCCTTCCATACTATAAGTCATATCGTTTCTCCTTTTATTTTTTTTGATAAAAATAATATGATAGAAAACACTTCTTTTGAGATCGCATTTTAAAAAAACGGCCACATAAGTGACCGTTTGTTTTATACTGCTGCAACTCTTCTTTTTCTTTTAGATGTCTTCGGAATGTTTTTTGATAAATACGGGCAGGTTGATGAATAAGGCCCATTAAGTTTTTCTTTTGCTCTTTCTTTCCTTTTTATCATTTCTTCTCTGCTCTCCTTCATTTCATTAACAAAAGACGATGGCTTATCTTTGGAATGAAAAATTTTTAATACATTTTTTGCTCTTGTTACAGCGACATAGAACATTCTTCTTTCTTCTTCCAGAACATCATCTTCTAAAGAATATGGATCTCTTGAGCCAAATGGAGCTAAACCTTCTGACGCACCAATGATATATACATTTTCCCACTCCAAACCTTTTGCACCATGAAACGTAGATAGCACTACACCATCTTTATTTTTTGTTGCATTTTCAATAATTTCTTCAAAACCACCAGCATATTGTTCCCATTCTTCCATCGTGTCGAAAGTTGCCGCTTCTTTCGCAATTGCGTTTAATCCTGCTTCCATAATATCTGGGTCAATATAGTTCATTTTTGCATAATCTCTGATCCAATTCCTATATTCCAAATCAAAAACAATTTTTACAACAGAAGACGGTTTTCTTCCTTCAACATCTTCTATGATCCACTTTATTTCTTCCATTTTTGTTAAGGCTTGCCGTCTTTTATACGGAACGTATTTATTGTCTTTTCCAAAAGCGTATTTTTTGCAACAGCTTTCAATGCTTTCATCAGACAAATCACATTCCTTAAAAATAGAATAAGTCAGAAAGCGATTGGGATGATTTAATACTTGAGGAAGGAAATCCTTTGCCGGCTCGCCTTTTGATAGGTGATAGTATGCCAGCAAGTCTTGGAAATAGAATTCTTTATGGATATCCAAAACTTTTTCTGTTGCGTAAAATGGAATACCTTCTTTGTTCAAATAAGAAACTAATGGAACCGCTTGCTTATTGATGCGAAATAAAATAGCCATATCTTTGTAGGCAACTCCTTTTTTATGAGCAGCTTTTATTTCTTCAATTAGCCTTTCTGTTTCATCATCTGATTTTCTGCATTCAATAAAATCAACTTCACCTTCTTTATCACTTGCTGCGATAATTTGTTTGTCAAATCGTTGCAGATTATAGGATATTAAATTACTTGCCATTTCAACTACTTTTTTGCAACTTCTATAATTTGTAGATAAGGATAATTTTTGTGCTCCCGGGTATACTTTTTCAAAATTAAGCATGATTGTTGAATCTGCCGATCTAAATCCGTAAATTGACTGATCATCATCTCCGACAACACATAGATTTCCGTGTTTTAATGAAAGCAGATAGCAAATATTAGCTTGAATTTTATTTACATCTTGGAATTCATCTACAATGATATAAGGCATTCTATCCTGCCATTTTTCTAACATCTGTTTATCTGTTTTTAAAAAATAAAGAGCCAGAATAATGAGATCGTCAAAGTCATATTTTCCGTTTGCTCTTTTAAAGTTCTCATAAGCTCGGTATAGAGTAAAGAAGATATTCTCAAAGTTCATCAACTTAAATTCGGGTTTATAACCATTTAAATTTATTCCGGCGTTTCTTACAAAACTTATTTCTGATACGATTTTTCTGGTATCTTCTTCGAGTCGCTCAAAAGAGCCTTTTACTTTTTTTAGCTCTTCGCGAAAAAACTTATATACTTTCCATTCTTCTAACATTTGATAATGTTGTAACCCTTTGTCTTCATGTAACATTTTAAAACAAAGAGAATGAATAGTTGAGAAATTTACATTCCACGGATCTTTTCTGTTTTTATTAAATCGAGCTGCCATTTCTTCAGCTGCTGCTTTTGTAAAAGTAACCATCGTTATGTGCTCAGGTGGTATATTATGATTAACAATCATATTTTCTATCCTTGCTAACATGGAGGTTGTTTTGCCGCTACCGGCAGTACTTACAGTTATAATTTTTCCATTAACATTAGATATGATTTGTTCTTGTTCTGCTGTAAACTGCATAATTTTCTCCTTTCTTTATCTTCCTCTTTTACAATATGATAGAAAACATATAAACTGTTTTTTCGTTTTTTAAAAAAAATAAGTCATATTGTATATAGATAAGTAAATTATAATCATAAGAAAGGATAAAAACATGGCAAAACATAACGTCGTATATTTGTATGGAATGTTGACAGGGGATCCCTCTATACAGATTGACAAAGAAACAAACGAGTACAAAAAAGGGATCTGCCATCTGGCTATTGTTCGTCCGGACAGAGAATATGGCGTAAATAATGATTTAATACTTTTTGACAAGCCTATGATATACTCTGCTGATCCAGAAATTGTAAAAGAAATGGCCACATGGAAAAAAACTGATCTTATTTGGATTAAAGGAGTAATTACAGTATTAAATATTGATAAGGTAACTGTATGCAAAGAGTGCGGAACGAAAAATAAACAGCCTGGTGAATTTTCTTTCATTACACCTGTATTTGTTGAAAAAAGATCAGAAGGCATTAGTGAAGAGGAAAGTGTAAAAATTTTAAAAAATCACCGAGAGGTTTCTAATCAAGTTTATCTGATTGGTTATTTATGTAATGATGTTACACATAATGCTTTTGGCAATAAACACTCTTCTTCTTATCAGCTTGCCGTAAATAGGAAATTCTTCTTAAAGTCTGATGAACCGACCAATAGAACTGATTATCCACATATTCGTTCTTATGGCGAAAAATCTATTCAGGATGCAAAATGCTTAAAACAAGGAAGTATGGTTTTAGTTGACGGTATGATCCAAACCAGATCTTTCAGAAGAGTTAAAGAGTGCGAAAATTGTGGTCATACTTATGAGTGGGAAGATACCTCAATGGAAATTACTGCTTTCGATACAGAGTATTTACAGAATTACGAAACTGAAGAAGCCCTGCAAGCGAAAGAACAAGAAGAATTGGAGAAAACAAAAGCTGCTATTTTCGGATAAATAAAAAGCTGTATAGATATCTATACAGCTTTTTTTTGTTTGTTTGCTTGTTTACCTATGCTGAATCAAGAATGCTTGATCATTTAACTATGCAGAAGCAGTTTGAATGGCAGTTATTTCTACGCCAAATCGCTCCAAAATGCCAATACACATTTTTCGTTTTCTTTTTGCATAACCCTTAAATGAATAACTACTTTCTGGACTTAAATATTCGTCTGCAATCCCAGAAGTATATAGCCAATCATAGTTTTTGTAAGCTTCAATGGTCTTTCCTATTATGATTTCATTAAAAACTTCTTTATCCTCATCATATAAACTGTAAAGAGTTTCCGTATGGTGGGTTCCAAATAAGTAGTAATCTGCCGAAAGATCCCAATTTTCTCTTCTTTGCTTAGTTACCCTGAATTTAGGGACAATTACTTTTAAAGGACCATCTTCACTACTGCTTTTGTCGATATCCATATTTAAAATGTTTTCAGCTTTTACATATGGATGAAGACCTATTGTTTCGATTTCCTCTTTTGACAAGGGGAAGTATGTTTTTTTTCCGGTAAAAATGTATCGTTCTTCATTTCCAAGCAATTCACAAATAATTTTACACGCTTCATCTTCTGTTTTGTTTAAATGATTTTGCACTAAGCGAATGACATTACCTGAAGCGCCACAAGAAAAGCAATAATATCCTCTTTCACTTAAGATACAGTTATCAAATTTCGATTCTTTTTTTCCTGTTCTCTTAAAATGCTCTGGGCATTCTATATAATTATTTTTTCCTTTTTTGACGCCCACAATTCCAAGCATATCCGCAATTGTGGAGCAATCTGCTTCGGCTAAAATTAATTTGATGTTATACCTGCCCATAAAATAACCTCCTATTTTCTTTCATACATTTAATATGATAGAAAAAGGAGGTTATGTTTTTATTTTTAGAACCCAATTTCTTCTAATGAATCAAAAAAGCTTTGATCATTATTAATTTCTGTTTCCGTGTCCATAGGAACCATTGCGATTTCGATTCGCATATTTGTAACTTCCTGATTTCTGCGACGTTCATCAAAGATTTTATCTCTTTTTAAACCATCACTCAACGTTTGAAGAGCCCTACGAATATCACTCCTTACCGCTTCTTTTGTACATCCTAATTCATCTGCAATTTTAGCTACAGAAAGTTCTCCATTTCCTGAAAAACCATATCTTTTCGCCACAATTTCCCTTTGCTTCGGACTTAATGAATTAATATACTTATGCAGAGCGGCACATTCCTCTGTTTCCATCAAAGATTCTTCCGGAGATTTCATTGTCCCTGGTAATACATCTTCGCTAAAATCAAGTCCGTCATAATGAAGCTCTTGGTTTCTATCCAAAATATGTTTACAGTTTTCAATTGTGTGAATACTTAAATTGGTTCTGTCCGCAATATTGTAAATATTACATTCAAGCCCTTCTGATCTCAACTCACTTTCGCATTTTAAGATTTTACTAATGGTTGTTCCATAATAAGGAGTAGTTCTGTGAACTACGATGCTTACAAACTCGTTAGCTGAGTGAAGAATCGGAGCTTTAATCCAAGTTGTTAGAGATCCTTTTTCAGGATCATATTTTTTTAAGCAAGTAAATACTGCGATACTTGCTTCTTGTAGCATCTCCTCAGAGTGATTCTTAAAATAAGATCCAAAATTGGATTTCAGCAAAGAAATTACATAGTCTTTAATTGAGATCCAGATAATACAAAATATTCTGTTTAATTCTTCGGCAGATATATCCTCTGTCTGATAAATTTTCATCAACTCCTTAAGTTCTTCTTTTGCTAATTTTTTTGTTTTCATATAAAACCTCCCATATTTACAACAAAAACAATGAGTTACTATTTCAGCATTAGCTGAATTTTTCTGCAGTCAGGCCTTCTTTTTTGAGCATCTTCTATAATTTGCAACAACACAGGTAGCGATTCAAAGTGTTCCAGGTTTTGTCCGGTTTCGCTGGTCCACTCATTAAATATTGTTACAAAAGACGAATTCCATAAATGCTCTTGGTTAATATTAGCTAAATACTTAACCAAACTTTTTGAGGTTTGATTTAGTTCTGTATTAAGTGAAATCATATTTTTTGACCTCCTATGTACAATTATACATTCTTTAAAATAACATAGCAAATTTTTGCATAAAAATTAGTTTTTCACAAAAACAGAACACTTGTTCGCTTTTCAATAATAAAATAACATCTTTTATATAAAAAAGCAAGGCTATTTTTTAATTTTATATTTATATTTTATGTATTTTGCCCCCACGAGTCTTGCAGGGGCTTAATATCGTTATGAAATACTTGTTATAAATCTTTTTTGTTTATTAGGATTTGCCCAATATCCGGCAATTTGTTTCCCACCTTCATTGAATCCAACAAATGCAAGATTATCTTGGTCAGAAACATCATATTTACGACTACCGTTTTTGTACTTAATTACATAGACAAAACCGCAACAACCGTTTTCGTCGGAATTTCTATTATCTATAGGATAAATCGTAACCCTTTCTTTCCCGACTTTTGCCATTTTTCCAGCGTACTTAGGGAACTTCTCAGGAAATTCTTTTGGCATGACCGTTTCAATTTCTGTTATTTCATCAATTACAATGTCATCATCTAAACAAGCTATATTTGCAACGAATTTTTCGTTCAAAAACTTACCAGTGATGGCAAATTTTTTATCATTAGAAACCACGGTAACAGAGAACATGTCTTTTGGCGATACGGCCGCTTTAGTGATGCCTTTATAAGTAATAGCTGCAACGATTTTTACGGGTAGAATGTTTTTATATTCCATTGGATAAACTATAATCCTATATGTTTCATTAGCGTAATTATCTTTTACATGACAATCGATTTCATATAAAGCATAACACATATCGTCGATTGATTTCCACTCTGATTCATAATTATCATCATAGAGTTCAATTTTCTTTATTTCAATGATATCGTCGTTGTTCTCAATCAGCTTAACTTCCAGCGGCGGGTTAGCACTATCTTCTTTGAGTTTTTCTTTTTCTATAAGAGAGTCATTATCGATTGACTCTGCACTTTTTTCTGTAGATTTTTCTTCCTCTTCTACCGGATCAATCTTTTCGATTCTTTGCTCAATAGAAGACATGAAATCTGCAACTTTATCAGCCTGTAAATTTTTCTTAATATCTTCATTCTTTTTTAAAATATCTTGAGGATTGACGTCAATGTAAATTGATTCAGGTATTTTTGATTCAAAAGCACCCTTATCAGACTTTTTATCAGGTTTTTGTTCCTCTACGAGGTTATTGGCTGACTTTGCTGGATAAGGATCTGACTTTTTACCCTGAGAAGTAAAGATCGGAGACATTTCTTGAGACAAATCTTCTTTCTTTTCTTCATTGTTGGCTTTATCAGCAGGGATATTTTCAAAATTTTCAGCATTTACTGGCTCTGGAAACGTCTCAATAACATTTTTATTTTCTTCCGGCAAATCAGTTTTTTGATTTTCTGTTGAAGTGACTGGTTCGTTGTTGTCTTTTTGTTTATCTAATGGTTCACTCACAAAAGACAAGTCAACATTATCATATATTGTTGTTGGCTCATCCTCTTTTGTTTCAGGGTCAGTTTGCTGTGATTCATTTTCGTTTGCGGAAACCTGATCGTCCAAAGCGACACTAACTTCTTTGTCGGTATTTTTTGTATCGCTGCTGCTCTCTTTAGTTTCTTCAATGCTTTTGTGGTTTTCCTGATTGATCTGTTCTTTTTTTTCTGAAGGCTGTTTGCCTTCAGAATTTTTAGAATTATCAATTACTTGTTCTAATGTTTCTACTTTATTCGTATCCATAGATTCTGCTTCTTTTATTGCAGCTTCAGCATTTTTTTTCTTGTTTATAAGGCCGAATAAACCTCCCTTAATTTTTAATCCGCGCAAATAATCTTCAATTCCATACACATTATCATCCGTCAACGGATGTTCATGATATGGCGGGAAATAAATATTTCTGTTTGGAGCCATAGCTTCTCTAATTTGCTTTTGCATTTTGGCGTTCTCAGAGGCAAACATAAAGCAAAAAAGAATACTGTTTAAAGTGTTTGCCTCCAAATTTTTAAAAAGAGGGAGCAAGCAGTCATACTCCCAAGGTCTGGAACCGCATGTAACAATGTAATGATCAGAAGCAAAAAAAAGGTCCTTTTTGCAGATTGGAAAATCCCCAAAATCAACTACAATGTAATTATAGTCTTTTTTAGTTATAGCTTGAAGAGAATCGGTATAAACGTAACAATCACAACCATTTAGCTTAAATGATCCTTCTTTATTTAACTTTAAATTATTCTCAGTAGCAATATCATACAAATGACCGCTTACATTATGTTCGACAAGTGCGCATTTATATCCGTTGTTTTTTAAGAATCTTGTTAAAACTAAAGATAAGTGAGTGCAACCTGTTCTTGGGCCTGCTCCGGCAATGCCAATGATTTTTGGTTTAGTTTGTTCATTTTTTCTCAATATGTTATACCTCCTTCACAGTTTAATATGACAGATTATAGCAAATAAGGTGCAATTTTCTAAAATAAAAAATACACAAAAAATGCCCTTTCAAAAAGAGCATTTTTGTTTAAGATTAATGATTTTTATTTTGCATAAGGCCAATCAGTCTCTTTTCGTCTTCTTCTTTTCTTAATATTTTTTCTTGACGCATTTTTTCAATTTGTTCTCTTTCATACATTTCCAAATCAGCTTCAGCTAAAGCTTCGCTTACGTCAAGTGGATCCGATTCTGTTAATGCAATATTATCCGGGTCAAACACAAATCTCAAACAATTGAGGCCATTATTAACTCCAGTGGAGGTCATAGACCACATAAACGGATTTCCGCATTGAAGAAAGCATCCTTCGTTTTCTACTGGAAACAAATACAGCATCAAATGGGGAATCGCTGATGGATTTTCCTCTAAAAAGAAAGCGTTAGATTTGTCACCATATTTTTCGGCAATATCATACATTCTTTTTAAATTAACATCTGTCTGACTTTTAAAAATCAAGTCTACCATAATCATTCCCGATATGCTTCGTACATTTACTGCTGGTTTAAAAATACTTTCAGATATAAGCTCCTTTGCGTTTTCCCCGTCCTCATTTGTTTCTAACAAGTACAAAGAAACAAGAGATTTTGGCTCCCCATCCTGATCGATGCCGCATACTTTTTCTAAAATTTCCTGTACACTCATTTTATCCCTCCATATCTTTTGGCTTTGTGCTCATTAATCTATATAATTTGCTGGTTGTAGGCATTTTGTAATCGAAAGGAATTACGGTTCTTCCGTTATACATGAGTCCTGTACCTACGCCTTTATCTTTAATATAATCGATCAGGCCATCAGAGATACCAAACTGCGATTGCAGTTCAACTCTACCAATTGGCGACTGGTTCATCATAAGAAGAAATCCCGAGTTATTTAATACCGCTCTACCTTCCATGGTCACCAAACAGTCTTCAATATCTTGAGTAATACCAGTCATAATGCCTTTCCATTTACGAATACGCTTCCAAAGCATCTGCAGGAATGTTGCACTGCTCTGTGTCTGCAGCAATAAATAAAATTCATCCAGATATACCCAAGTGCGCTTTTTCTTTGCAAAGTTATCAATAACTCTGTTCCAGATATCGTTCAGACAAACTTGCATTGCTAATTCTTTATTGTTTGCCGCAATATCTTTGATATCATACACTAATAATCTGGATTCCGGATTAATATTAGTTCTATGAGCAAAAATATCGTAGTTGCCAATACAATAAAGCTCTAAGCTCATAGCTAAACGGTGTGCTTCCGGTTCTGGACGACTCATGAGTTCATTATAAAAATGCATTAAAGTTGGCATTGAGGAGCGGTTACAAGTAATGCCGGTACCCTTTAACTCTTCCATTTCTTTCAAATATGGTTCATAAATTGCTTTACCACATTTGTGAATCACATTAATATCATAAGGCGTCAGACCAATGGTTTTTCCAACAATTGTTTCACATAAAGATACCAGATAATCACACTTCATTGCTACCGGATCTTCGTTTTCATTTGCTGAATAATTAATATCCATATCCAGAGGATTGATAAACGTGTTAGATCCATTTGCAATAGTTATAACTTGGCCACCAAGTTTTTCTGCTAATACTTTGTATTCTCTATCGGGGTCAATAATTAAAATATCATCATTTGTGCTCAGTACATTGGTAATGATTTCACCCTTTGCAATAAAAGATTTACCAGATCCAGATTTACCTAAAATCAAACCATTAGGAAGTTCAGAATCTCGCCTATTGTAAACGATCATATTCTCTGTTTCTTGATTTAATCCATAATAATGGCCATCTTTATCAAGCAACTCCTGCATTGCAAATGGAGATACAGCCACAACGGATTCTGTTGTTAAAACTCTATCAATACTAAGGAAATTCTTACCAAAAGGAATGGAAGAATTGAATCCTAACATCTGCTGTCCCAAAAGTACTTTTGCTTGGCAGATAAAATCCGCTACTTTCATTTTAAAGATTTCTATATTTTCATTTAATTTGGTTTCCGTCTCCCCAAAAATTGTTACCACCAATGTTGTGTAAAAAATCTTCTGATTTCTCATGGTAATATCATCCATTAGCTCTTTAGCTTCTTCTCTTGCGTAAGACAATTCATCTGCAATTAAGCTTGGATCGAAATTATTTTTTACAGCATTCTGCTGCTTTTTGATCATTTCAGCCTTAATATCAACGTTTTGAGTTTTTACCATTTTTGTGGCTTCTTTTTTAGGTATACTTTTTAAAATGTACGAGGTCAACATTCCACAAGGGATATTAGTGATTTCCGACAAAAATCTGGTATCCATAACGGTAGGAAGATCTGTAATAAAGAACGATTTAGCAAAAGTATCACCAATCTGCAGTTGATTTGCCTTTACAACAAATCCGCCTGGGGCAATTAATTCTTTTGACATTATATTTGATTTTCTCATTTTTTCTAAAGAGAATCCGAGATTTTCATCATGAAATTTCTGTGCCTTTTTTGAAAAATCAACAGCTCCATCCTGATTATAAATATCATGAAACACTGCAAGACGCTCTTCAATGGACAGCGCTCTTGCGCCATTTTTATTAATTTTTGCAAATGCTTCATTAATCTCACGATCATAAGTTGCAAATGTCATATTTGCAGAAATGACATCATTTGCTTCAATAGTTACAGTAAAATATCTTTCCTTTTGAATGTCGTTTCGACCGCTCTTGATTTTTTCTCTCAGGATATCGTTATAGTCTTCGCGATATTCATAAAGATTATCTTTCTGAGGCTTTAAGGATACGTCCTTTAAAATAGTTTCAACATCAGCTTTATGATTAAAAACAGTCAACTGAACAGTCACCGTTGCCGGGAATTTACTAAGCAGCTGAGCATAAGCCTTCAGCATCTCGGCCTGTTTATCTTCGCTTTCAGTGTTAAAATTGATGTCATCAAAACTATAAGTCTTTGAAAATATTCCCGGTTCCAGCATGATCATCCCATTTGGATATACCATGGAATAGGGAATTGACTCAAAAACGGTTTTTGCAACCTTGGCTTTCTTTTTATTAGATTTCTTTTTAGTTTCTTTTTCAGCCATAATCAGATAAAGCTCCTTCCTTTTTTAACTGCAGCTAAGTTACATTTTGTCAATTTATTTCTCACTTATGGAAGCGAGAAAAATCTATCTATTTTCATTATTAAATATGAAAGAAAAAATTTAATCCGCCAAAATTTTTGCATAAAAAAGTCTTAGCGATAAGCTAAGACTTTATAGGATACAATTCAGCCATATACTCATAAAAGTATATATACTGTTGTTTCTGAATCATTTCTTTTGCTATAGGCTTGATAGCGTTATATACTTGAGGATACAGTGTCGCTTCTTCCACAAGTTTGTTCTCTCCAGACTGTTTATTTCCTAACAGATCTCCTGATTTCCTGGTTTCCAAATCTATTTTTGATAATTCAAAACCATCATCTGTACGAACCATTGCTTCTAAACGCACGTTATCTTCTTTCGCAGAAACCAATAGACAATAAGGTTTGAAAGATCCTCTTCTGACTCTTCCACGCAACTGATGCAGCGTTGATAAGCCAAATAACTCTGCATTTTGTATCAAAATAACAGACGCGTTTGGGTTATTTACCCCTACTTCTACGACGGTTGTTGATACCAAAATATTGATTTTTCCATTTTGAAAATCCTGTAATTTTTCAGACATGGATTTTGTTGAGTCTTTTCCGGTAAGTACTTCTACTCTAACATTTTTATAATATCGAAAAGCTTGCGTGTATAATGCCGCCACTTCTTTAACAGATTTACACTTTCTTTTAGCACTTTCCGATTCTTCAATTGCTGGACAAACCACATAAGCTTGTCTACCAGACAAAACCTCCTGTATTAGTATCTGTGGGACTTTGTTTTCCTCATTAATAATGATTGTATCCACAGGTTTTCTGCCGGCAGGCATTCCTTTGATGGAATATACTTTTGTAGAATCTCCATAAATTGTTTCAGCCAAAGTCCTTGGAATTGGAGTCGCTGACATTGAAATAAAAGCAATATCATTTATGGATTTTTTTAATAACTCTTCTCTGGTTTCCACCCCGAAACGTTGCTCTTCATCAATGATTGCGAGACCAAGATTTTTGAACTTTACTGTCGGCTCTGCAAATCCATGAGTTCCAATGACGCATTGACAAGCACCCGTTTCCAGATCTTTTAACAAACCGTTTTTTTCTTTTTTCTTCATTCCAGAGGCAAGAAATCCGACTCTATATCCAAACGGTTCTAAAAGCTTTTTAAGGTCCTCAAAATGCTGCTTGGCAAGAATTACCGTTGGCGCCATAATAAGCGCCTGATAGCCATTTTCCAGCGCCAGAATCATAAGCAAGAAGGCTGTGATGCTTTTACCGCAAGCTACATCACCCTGGATTAAGGCATTGATTTTTTCTCCTCTTAATAATGCTTCCTTAATTCCTTCTACTACTTCTTTTTGTCCTTTTGTTAATGTATATGGTAACGATTTTTCTAAAGCTTCACACTCTTCTGTATTTTTAATTTTAAGCGGAAGTTTTCCTATTGCCGGGATAGCTTTTAATTGAATGCCAAGAGCAAAATAAAGCAAATCATCAAAAAGAAGTCTCCTTTTGGCATTAATGATATCATTTTCGTTATTCGGAAAATGTAGCATGCGCGCCATTTCATTTAACGTTGGCAAATTATTTCTTTTTCTAATCTCATCCGGCAGAGGATCGTAAATAGTGGATAAAACAGAATTTTCAATAAACTCCCGCAAAGCTTGTTCTGATACATCTTTAAACTTGGAATACTGAGGAATCAAACGTACATTTCCTCTGATATCGGTTGAAATAATTTCTGGGCACATCATGGAATAACCATAAACTGGATGGTATTCCAGATCTCCCACCACCATAACAGTCGGCAAAAACTTAATCAGATCATATCTTGGTTTAAAATCTCTAATCTTAATTCTTGTTTTTGTTCTGATTTCTATTAGGGTGTATTCAAAATACCCCCTTCCATTTGAGGCTAACTTTTCTGTTGCCTTGGTAATTTGTCCTATAATAGGGCGTCTGGCATCAATATATCGTTTAGGTTCCATGCGGACCAATTGTTCATTTGTACTTATTTTCTTTTTTTCGAGTCGGCCTTTTTGCCGGCTGGTCATATCATAAAGTGGAGTTAACAAATATTTACCTCCTTTTTGCTTATTTCTTCCTTAATATGATTGATTTTCTTTTTCGTTGCAAATTTTTGCATAAAAAAAAGAACACCTTACCGTGTTCTCTTTGTTACGCATATAACTACTTTTTGAATAATATCCTTTTATTTTATCTGTGCCACATTTATTTTATCTGCACCTCATTTAGCCATAAAATTACGTGAAATTATGTAAAAATACGTGAAGTTGACTTTTCGCAAAATGGCTTAAACCTTCAATTTTTAAGCGGTTCTCTATAGCTCATAAGGTGTAATCTGATACGCATAAAATTCTTGCAGAACTTGAGCTGTTCGCCTGGTCGGATATGTTCTACCGCCATTTCCTAACTCTTCTTTTGTGTATAAATTTGCAACGTTAATCTCCCATGAAAAACCCCCATCTTTTGGGATGAGGGTAAAAATTTTCATTTTGGGTATTGGCCAAGATTTTCCATCTTAGCAGGTTCTACAATACCCATATTCAACCTTTTAATCTAAGATTTCCGCTTCTATTTATGTATTTTTTATTTCATAAAAACAATCATTTTTGCCCAATTTTTGTCATATTATACGGTCCAAAAAACTTGTTTTTTACGATATTTTTCCTTTTACGACATTGAAAAAATAGTATTATATCGTGTCATTTTGTTTCGCCCACCACAATATGTAGTGTTTTGTGTTTTATCACCACTATATCTTGTATATGAAATTATGGTTATTTTTTAATTTCATAAACATCCGGAAAACACATGGCAAAGCGCACGGGTATATCCCTTGTTTTAACTACGGAATTTACTTCGTTGCCGATGTATCTTGCAGGCTTTTCAATTTTCATTAAAATGTCGTCATGTAATGCCAATTTACTCATATATTGATAGGATCCTTTGCTTATACGTTGCCTCTGCTTTTTGCTGTGATGATCCAGGGTGCAGGTTCCTGTTTGAACGTATTCTTACTGTCGAGTTTGGAAATGGCAACCTGAATGGTTTCAATATCCGATACACCGAATTTCTGTAAGGTATCTGTCAAGGTTGCTGCCACTTTGAAATCCAGAGTATAGATTACAATATTAATTTCAGGATTCAGTTTTTTAAGACATTTAAGCTCCTGTTCAGTACTTGCTGATGCAACCAGGAACACAAGTGACGGTATCGGACAATCTTTCATGGTTTCATCGTCAACATGATCAATGATCTTAATATTGTGAAGATCAAAGTGAGCCATATTGTCTTCGAGGGTTGCTCTGTCCTGTCTGCTGTATTCCACAGCAATTACATTTCCTTCCGGAGCCATCAGTGCTGCCTCTATGGCAATACTTTCTCCGCCTATTACACAGATATCGTCCTGGGGCGCAACCATCATTTTGTTCAGAATAATGGCACGGATCTCGCTGCCTACATATTGGATGGAACCGCGCTGAAACTTTTCGTTGCTAAGGCCGATCTTAGCTGTATTTCGTGCGTTTGGGTTGATGATCAGCATGCCGGCAGATGCGTTGATACCTCTGTCGATCATATACTTTACTTTCTGATGGAGAATTTCGCCACTGGGATCAGAGCCCTCATTGTACCAGACTTCACATTCTCCCAGACCGGCATTCCAAAGTCGATAAAAAATGTCATCAATTCCTGCATTGGTAAAAATCATGGTGGTTTTATGGGATTCGACTGTAGGTATTACATTTTTGTTTTTCTTGGTGATGTCGATCATTTTTACATGCTCTAAATCTACCGTTGTGTTCTGCGCATAATATTGAAGCCAGGAAATGATTACTTCATTTGTGAAAATCTGTTGTTTCATAGTGTCTCTCCTTCTGTACTTAGTATTAGATATGTTCTCTATATACGGGATTTCAGGTAAACAATCAATTTATTGATGAATGCCCGGTAACCTGATATACAATATGGAATCAAAAACAGAAAGAATCCAAGTGCATATTGGCATTTTGCTTCCCAGAATATCAGGAAAATAAATCCACCCAGGAAATAAATCCCGGAAAGTAACTGACGAAGGTTTATGTTCCGCCAGCAAAATGTAAGCCAAAGCAGGATGCCGGCATGGATTACAGTCAGCAGGTAATTGAGGTATCTGTCAAGGTGTGGTCTTATATTGCCTGTGTAGAGTGATTGGATCCACTCCGGTACGGTAACGTCAGGGGTAGAAATCTCTCCGAACCAAAAACCCTGAAAGCTTGGATTATTCCACTGTGAAGCTGTTTTCAGATAATAGAAATGTGTCATGTAGCCGGGATTGTTTCTGAATTCAAGAGCGCGTTCCCTGATCATACTCGTGAAAGCTTCATTCATCAAAACTTTGTGTCCCTGTAGTTCGGAATAGGTGCGATCATGTACTCCGTTATACCAACCAGGTGCCATGTAGCTTTCCTGCATTCCCATGGCAACATAACCGAGTGCCGGCATGGTTCTGAGCGTTTCGCCGTCTGTCTTATCAAGCACAGTGTGTTTCATTGCAGCATTTGAAATGGTGATCAGAACGACAACGGCTAATATACTGACAATGGGCAGAAACATTTTTTTACGAATACCTTCGTAACAGGCATAAATCAGCATGGCAATCAGTGCAATCCAACTGAATGATTTTAACAGTATTGCAAAAAACATTGCAGTCAAAAGTCCTAACAGATATGGTTTTTTGCCGGTTTGAAAGTATGCAATCTCCTGAAGGAAGCCAACTGCAATTAAGGCCCATGAGATTAAGTTAAAATAAGTAAATACCACGTAGAGACTGACGGGAAAAAATAAGATGCTGAGGACAAGCGTTGCATTGGCTACTGTTTCGCCAAACAGTCTTTTGGCTATTCCGCGTAAGGAGAGCTGCAGAATGCCGAGGGCAACCACATTAAAAATTTGAAGAATAAACTGATTCTCCTCTCCTGCCAGTCCAACTAAAAATTTCAGGAAAAAGAGTGCTCCCATTTGATTAAAATGACGTTCAGCATATCCCAAATATTGAAAATCCCAATAATAACCGTTATGCATTTTGCATGCAATCTCCCACAAGATCGAGGAGTCGCCAAGGGGTTGAAACTGTGTGTTAAGAACAAGGACAAGGGCCAGTATAAGGTTCACGGGAAACAGAATAATGGCTGTCCATTTAAGCGTCTTATTCAGGATATCATTTTTGACAAAATATTTGATGAGTAAAAATCCGGCGCATAAAAGCAACAGAACAAGAATATGGTTCAAAGGTTTGTCAATCAGGTAATCGGATACTTCTTCGTAGTCTGATACCACTGATGTGCGCATGATGCTGAGCAATAATAATAAAACCTCCACTGCAACCAGCAGAAGCTTAACAACATTTTCACTTATGGAAGTAAGGCGCGGAAACCATTTTGTATTCATACCGGATTCTCCTGATATATATCATATCCAGTATAAACGATTTGGAGTACAAAATCAACTATTCATAGTATAAAATCCACGGTCCTTACGGTAACTCTTCTGACTTTTCCATAATCTCTGTGATGTGGTCTTTGCTGATCATATTACAAATCTGAGTCGTACTGACACCAAGAAATTCTTTTTCCTGCTGATCGCACAGAATCAATGCGACTGCCAGGATCACTGCCAATAGAAGCCTCATTTGAAAGCTTCGTTTGATCGGTATCCGAGTCGATACACTGTTGCTGTCTCCGCCCACAGATTCTCTGTTTTCGGTAATTGCGTGTACTGAGGTGCGTCCATAAAGAATCTGTTCACGATGCATCAGGTCTGACTGATTTTGGCTGTATTGAGAACGAAGCTGATTTAACATGGTAAGTTTTTGTTCCGAAGAAATATTTCCCATATTTAACCACTCTTAATTATAATTATAACATCATATGATATTACTTCGCAGGACATTCTATTTTAATAAAATAATCCAATATGATATGGTAAAAACGCATAAAAAGAAGCATTCAAACTCCATTATTCAAAATTGGAATGGTATGCTTGAATGCTTCAGCTCAAAATCAGACAATAAAAGTAAACATTCTTTGTTGTCAGCGGTTTGCAAGCTCTGTAGTGATCTCTTCCCAGCTTACGTTCTTTTCAGCCATCAGAACCATCATGTGATAAAGGAAATCACTGATTTCATATTTAATCTCATTGGCATTTGGATTCTTAGCTGCGATCACAATCTCAGTTGCCTCTTCACCTAACTTTTTCAGGATTTTATCGATGCCTTTGTCAAACAGATAATTGGTATAGGAACCTTCTTTGGGATGAACTTTACGATCTTTGATTACGTCAAATACTTCCTCAAATACTTTAAGGGGATTGGAAGTCTCCTCGTATTCTTTCTGTACGATCCCGTTGAAGAAACAGCTTCGTGCCCCTGTATGACAGGCTGCACCAACCTGTGATACTTTGGCAAGAATAGTGTCCATGTCACAATCAGCCGAAAGGGACTTTACATACTGGTAGTGACCACTGGTTTCTCCCTTAAGCCATTGCTCTTTCCGACTTCTGCTGTAATAGGTCATTTTCCCGGTTTTTAACGTGTTCAGATAGGCTTCCTCGTTCATATATGCCATCATAAGAACTTCTTGTGTCTTATAGTCCTGAACAATCACCGGAACAAGGCCGTCGGTATTTAATTTGAAATCAGACCAGCTATAATTTGCAGTCAGTCTTTCTACCGGAATCCCATTTTCTACACACAAGTCTTTCAGGGAAAGAATCTCTTTTACGTTATCATTCACCATATTACCGGTAATACCACAAACATTTTTATAAGAAAGTATTTCAAGAAGCTTATTGAGAGCAACCTGATGAATCTGAACATAGGTAGGAAGTGAAGTGACCTCCATGGTCTCACGAATCTGATGAGGATTCATAAGAAGCAATGCGGAGACATATTGCTCAATGAGATCGCTGTGATCGGATAAAACTGACGGATTGTTGTAAGATACTGCAATTTTATCTTTTCCGAACTTTAACGATACTTCCTGGGTGATATTGATATTAGATTCTGTCTCATAATCAAGCACAGCTTTTTTGCAACCTGTATAAAGAATTTTCTTGATGTCTTCCATGCGTTTTACATTGCCGGCACCGATGACATCTACTTCCACAGCAGCACAGATTGCTTTCATCAGATCAAGGGCTTCCTCATGCAGAACATCAGCATTTGTGGAGGAATCATTTAAAGCAGCTTGAGCAGACATATCGAAAACGATAAGCTCATCGGCATTATTTTCACTGTAGTGGGTTGCAAGCCTGACGGGATCCGTATCTATTATGGTATAGTCATTTTGACTTTTCACTGCATTTGATTTGTAAAGGTAGATGCAGGGTACAAATTTCCTGTTCATAGTTTGTTTCCTTTCGGGTCGAAAATTGGCTCTGAAAGCGATTACAAAGAGCCCTTTGTACTCAGCACATCCGTCAGACGTTCGTCATAGCCTGTGGCCTGATCAAGTGCTTTGGCAAATGCTTTGAAAATAGCCTCAATCATATGATGGGCATTTATACCGGAAAGCATACGGATGTGGAGATTGATTCCGGCAGTATAAGAAATTGCATAGAAGAACTCTCTTACAAGTTCGGTGTCCAACTCTCCTACTTTTTCAACCGGGAATTCACAGTCAAATACAAAATAAGGACGACCGCAGAGATCTACGGCGCAGAGTGCCAGGGCGTCATCCATGGGAAGAATAAAGGAGCCGTATCTGCGTATGCCTTTCTTGTGGCCAATTGCTTTACCGATTGCCTGGCCGAGAACGATTCCTGCATCCTCTACTGTGTGGTGGCCGTCGACATAGAGATCACCGTTAACTTTGCATTCCAGGTCAAAAAAACCATGTCTTGCAAAACCTTCCAGCATGTGGTCAAAAAATCCAATACCGGTATGGATCGATGCAGATCCTTTTCCGTCCAGATTTAGTTTGATTTCGATATCGGTTTCCTTTGTGGTACGTTTGATATAAGCTTCGCGTTTCATAAATCTGCTCCTATATGTGGGTTCATTACTGCTTGAGGAATGTTTCAGTAATCAGTTGTTATCGAATCGCACTTTGATGCTGTTTGCGTGGGCGGTAAGTCCCTCGCTTTCAGCAAACAATTCAATGTCTCTGTGCACCTGCTCCAATGCTTCTCTGGAGTAAGAGATAATACTTGTTTTCTTGATAAAA
Source organism: Acetatifactor sp. (assembly GCA_045579545.1). GTDB lineage: Bacteria > Bacillota > Clostridia > Lachnospirales > Lachnospiraceae > Acetatifactor. The sequence goes on from JAZNMF010000127.1 coordinate 30,289, forward strand.
TCATCAACGTTTACCGGCGAGAAGAACTTAGCGGTGCCGTTGGTGGGAAGAATATGGTTAGGGCCGGCGAAGTAATCGCCAAGAGGCTCGGAAGCATAATCGCCAAGGAAAATGGCGCCGGCATTTCGGATTCTGGTCATCGCATCAAAAGGATTACGGGTCAGGATCTCCAGATGCTCTGAGGCGATTTCGTTGGCCGTTTCAATAGCCTGACTCATATTTTCTGCAAGCAGGATATATCCGTAATTATCAAGAGATTTGCGGATGATCTCGCTTCTGCCAAGTTCGGCTGTAAACTTGTCCACTTCTATAGAAACCTTTTGCGCCAATTCTTCAGAGGTTGTGATAAGGATAGCACTTGCTAACTCGTCATGCTCTGCCTGGGATAAGAGGTCTGCAGCTACGTAGCGGGGATTAGCAGTCTCATCAGCCAGCACAAGGATCTCACTGGGGCCTGCAATGGAGTCGATGCTGACATAGCCGTATACGGCCTTTTTGGCCAGAGCTACAAAGATGTTGCCAGGACCTGTGATCTTGTGGACCTTCGGTATGGACTGTGTTCCAAATGCCATTGCTGCGATGGCCTGTGCGCCGCCTACTTTATAAATAGTGTCTACGCCTGCTATGTCTGCAGCTACCAGTGTGCCGGGATTTACCTTTCCGTCAGCGCCGGGCGGGGTGGTCATTATGATCTCGGTTACTCCTGCCACTTTAGCGGGGATCACATTCATCAGAACGCTGGAAGGGTAAGCTGCCTTGCCGCCGGGAACATACACTCCCGCTCTCTCGATCGGTGTGATCTTCATGCCAAGGATCGTACCGTCCTCTCTGGAGGTAAACCAGCTGTTGCGAAGCTGCTTTTCGTGGAAGGAACGGATATTGGCTGCAGATTTGCGGATCACATCCACCAGTTTCGGATCCATGGCTTCATAAGCGTCCTCTATCTCTTGCCTGGTCACTTTGATATTGTCGGCAGAAAGCGCAAATTTGTCAAATTTCTGTGTGTATGCAAATACAGCAGTATCGCCGTTATTTTTTACATTTTCGATAATTTCATTGACGGTAGATTCATATTGACCGTAATTGTTGGGACTTCGCTTTAACAGATCGTTCAGCACATTCTTACGGCTGTCTGCAGATAAAGTTATGATTCTCATGGATATTTCCTCTTTTCTGTAAATAAATTCAGGCTGTGTTTGAAAAAATCCGCAAAACCCTGATAACCCACAAGGTCATCTGCGTTTTGCTCTTTCAGATCGTAATAATAATTTCCGGTAGAAATCTCTTTGGAAAGACTGTCTATGGGAAAGCCTTCGCGTAAATAAGGATGGGGCTTTGCTGTGATGAGAAATTTTTCGCTTGCAAGGCTCTCTTCCATGGACTGGTAGATATGGTCTTTATCCATAACAAGGCAGATTGCATTGTGGTATCTTGCAGTGATATCACCATATTTTAACGCAAGACCACCGTAATAGGCAAGCATTTCTTCGTCTGTCATGTGTTTTCCGTCCTTTGTTCTTACATGAATCCCCGGTTGCAGGTCATCGGGAAGCCCGTAGAGATACAGACCGGAATCACAGGAAAATACCGGCATCTTATAATGCTCATAGTAGGAAAAAGCCTTTTGTCGTGCATTTTCAAGCAGCGTACTTCCCAACTCGGGTACCTTTAGAATCTCACCTTCCATATCATTTAGTCCGAGAAGGTTGATTCCCAAATGGCAGACGTTCCTACGCATTGCTGAGAGTTTGGCAGGATTGGTGGTGCCGTAAAGCAAGGTGATCATACTGCTCTCCTCTTACTGCGAAAGCCTGCTTCTGATATCTGTGATCAGTTTGCGGATTCGCTCTGTCTCCATCTGCATACTTACCGGATTGACGATCATACGGGCTGACAGCGGGCATATCTCCTCCAAAACAGCAAGACCGTTCTCGTGTAAGGTAGAACCGGTTTCAACGATATCAACAATTACGTCAGACAAGCCGACAAGGGGGCCCAATTCCACGGAACCGTTTAATTTAATGATATCCACGGTCTGATGCTTTTGGTTATAAAAATAATCCTTTGCAATGTTGGGATATTTGCTGGCCACACGGATTCTTTCATGATGTTTTAAAAGTTCCAGTGATGATGTGGGACCGCATACGCACATTCTGCACTTGCCAAAGCCCAGGTCCAACACTTCGTAGACATTGCGGTTTTCCTCTAAGATCGTATCTTTACCTACAACACCGATATCAGCCACCCCGTATTCCACGTAGGTAGGAACGTCCGGACCTTTGGACAGGAAGAACTTCAACTTCAGATCTTCATTGATAAAGATCAGCTTTCTGGAGTTTTTATCTTTCATCTCTTCGCAAGTGATTCCGATTTCTTCCAACAGCTCCAGCGCTTTATTGGCAAGCCTGCCCTTTCCCAGGGCAAAGGTCAAATATCTGTCTTCACTCATGTTAAAGTGTCCTTTCTGCTCTACTGCTTCACAAGTTCAACGGCAATGCCTTTACTGCGAAGCTCTTTTGCTGCCTGAAGCTGTGCAGTGAAATTATCCTTGGTATAGGTAAGCCGCTGCTTTTTTAAAACTGTGGGAATGGCAACCTTTTGTCTGGAAAGTGCCTCCAGCAGATCGTCAATAACGATCACAAATCCTACGGCAGGGGCTTCCTTGCCGAATTGCTTTAACAGATTATTATATCTACCGCCTTTTACCAAAGCATCACCGATACCGTAGGTGTATGCTTTGAAAATGATGCCGGTGTAATAATGATATTTACTGAGCATTCCTAAATCAAAGGAAACGTACTGCTCTGCACCGTAAAGCTTCAGCATCTCATAAAGTTGTTCCAGACGATCAAGCGCTTTTAATGATCGGGAATTTGTTACCAGAGATCGTGCGTAGGTAAGAGAGTTCATATTTCCGAAAATATCTGCGACCTGTAATAAAATACTGTGATAAGGCTCTTTCACATCTCGTCCGGAAAGAAGTTCTTTGGCAGCAAAGTAGTTTTTACCGGAGATATACTCTCTCAGCTCATTTTCGGTCTCTTCATCCAGTCCGGCTTCCTCGCAGAGGCCTTTGAAATATTCTACCTGACCGATACTGATCTGAAAGCGCTCAAGGCCTGTACTCTTTAAGGCATCGATGACCATGCTGATCATCTCCGCATCAGCTTCCACTGAGTCATCATTGATGAGTTCAGCGCCCATCTGGGTCACTTCTTTCAGCTTACCCTGCAGATTGGAGGTGTTGGTAAAAGTGTTGCCCATATAGCAGAATCTGATGGGGAACTTATCGTCCATAAAATATTTGGCAGCGCATCGCGCAATAGAAGGCGTAAAATCAGGACGAAGTACCAGCGTGTTACCCTCTTTGTCAAAGAACTTGTACAGCTCATTGCTTGGAGTTGTACCGATGTCCCTAGAATATACATCAAAATATTCAAAAGTGGGAGTCTGAATGGAATCATATCCAAAACTAGCGATCACTTTGCGAAGTTTATCTTCTATCAAAAGCTTACGGCTGTATTCATTCCCGTATATGTCCCGAACACCTTCCGGTGTATGCAATAACTTCTTACTCATAATGTCTCCTGTAACTTTTCTGTTTAAAAATGTGGTGAAAAATACTTAAATGCTTTCGTGCGGTAACGTGCTACCATGCTACTATGCGAAATTCTTAGCATAGTATAACTAATATTCCATTAGCTGTCAAGTACTAAATTTACAGATTAGATATCAAGTGATTTGGTTGTCATAATGTTTACTTATAATTTCTGTTTCCAAAAATTCTGCAATGCCATCCTCGTCATTTCGTCCAATTACCATATCTGCGGCTTTCTTCACTTCATCAATGGCATTTCCCATAGCAATTCCGCAACCACACAATTTTAACATCCCGATATCTGCAAAATCATCACCAAATGCAATCATATCAGCCAGACTGATATTGCATGTTTCGCATATTACATGAATCGCATGTTCTTTTGTGACTCCTGTTTTCGTAAACTTATACCAGGAGCCGTCAGAAAATCTTACACAATCATAATCTGATAAAGCTTCTTTTAAGGCATTTGCAATTTTTAAGTTGGGTATTTCCACACAAAATTTTAAAGCCGGATGTTCAAAGTTTAAAAAATCTGTATAGATACTGTCACCCCAACTCTTATCGGTATCTTTGGGATTGATTTTATAGTTCCAGTAATGCTCAGAAAAAGTATCTATTGCAATCTCACAATCGTTACCGCAAATTGTTTTAGCTGTATCTATCATCTTACGGGTTTCTTCTATTGTAATTTCAGCCTTATAAATATACTCAGTTCCGTATTTGACGAGCGCTCCTCCGCTTGTTATAAGAATATCGGGACGTAATTCTTCCAAAAAGAGTAACGTATTCTGTTCGCTTCGTGAAGTACAAACTCCGATAAGCATGCCGATCTTTCTGCACTTTTCAAGTGCTTCCAGTGTTCTCTTTGTTATATTTTTCTCGTTGTCCAGCAACGTTCCGTCCAAGTCAAATAATAACAGCTTCATAACGCTCCTTTTTGATTTCGTTTGTTTTTGAAATAATAACAGCAAATTTCAAAAGTTCATCATCTACATTTTCATAAAATCTGATTTCCGTCATTTTTTCATCCTTATAGATTCAAAATGGAATTTATTTAACTGTGATTTTCCCAACTTTCTTAGCATCTATAATAATTGAGACCATGCCAAGTTTTTCTAAAGAATTTCTTGTATCAAATCGCAAAGAGCGTCCTATCCTTCCATCGGCTTCATTCCAATATTTATAGTGAAAGTCTCCGTTTTCATCGCAGTATTCAAGTAATTCGACTTCAAAGCCAGCTTGTTCAAACACAGAGCAAAATTGTTTATAATCATAGACGATTTTATGAGAAAACGCAGGGTGATTCGGATCTCCGTTTCCGCCAACTTTAACCATATTCTGATACCAGTCATTGCGAAAATTCTTATCCGGTACAGCAGCACGAATATATCCTCCGGCCTCAATAAAATCAAAACAATTTTTAGCAGCAACAATGCCATCTTCTAAAGTCATATGTTCCCATACATGTTCTGCAAGAAATGCTGTTGGCTTTTCCTCGCTGAACAGATTCTCAAAATCTGCTCTGTTCAATAAATTAAGCTCGGTTTCTTGAGTACTGATCCAACCATCATATTTTGTTTTTCCGGCACCAATTACTATTTTCATATTACACCTCGATTAAAACATGTATTATTCAAGCCATTGAATAAATGCGGTTTTATCAGAACTGTTATATCCTGCATTACCATAAAATTTTAATGTTGATTCTTTTTTTGAACCTGTAAGAAGCATCATTTTATAACAGTTTTCGCTCTCAGCTAAATTTTTTGCGTAATGCAAGCATTCTGTTGCATATCCTTTACCACGATAATCAGAATGTGTAACAACATTTTCAATAAATGCGTATGGTCTTATGTTTCTGGTCAGATTGGGAATGATTACGCAAACACAGGAAGAAACTAATTCTCCATCCAGTTCTTTTACAATAATATGATGGTTCTTATCTTGTATCATAGTCTTCCAGGTATTTTCTAAATGTTCGGTCATTTCAGGGATTGTTTTTTCGTGCAAATGTAAATATAATTCCAATATTTTATTCAACTCGTTTTCGTATATTTCCCTGACCATTATAACCTCTCTTTCACCTAATTCTTTTATAGATATTTAATTAATAATACAGCTGTCGAATCACAGTTTCACATTCTTCAGCATTCATGCCGTAGTCAATATCAGGATGATATAACAGGGTCATGATCAGCTTATCTACATCAGTCATCTCTTGCGGAGTGGAATAACCACGGTAGATCATGCTGTCAAATCGAAGGTCTGTATCTTGGACAGGGCCCATGCCGTTATATATTTCTTCCTGAATAACGCTGTTTCGGATATATTGATCGATGTCCGTGCGGATGCAAATAATTTCTTTGTATATCCGGTTGCTGCTGTAATGAAAATTGACTCCGCCGTCAGAGTTCTCGTATTGATTCCCCATCAGTGAAATCAGATCTTGTTTATTGACAAAATGAATCTGTAAGTTGGCATCGGATTCGCTTTGAGCCTCCTCCATACCGGGAAAACCATAAATAGAATTGAGCCATGTTGCGGTGGACTCTAAAATAGTTATATCAGTCTGCGTGGGATCACCGTGAATATAGTATTTTACTTTGACATCCCACTTCTGAACTACCGAGGCATTTCCGGAATTGATGAACTCTGCATCAAGAACCACCTCATTGAAGTAAGTGAGCAGATCCTCCACCTCAAGGCCGGGAATATAATACTCACTATGTTCAGTCTCTGCCGTTTTAGGAGGTAATATCATTTCCGGAGTCAGTATCGTGTCCGGAGTCTCTATCTTCTCCGGAAATATGATTTGATCCTCAGTGCTGTTGGTCTCAGGCAATGTGACCTGATTTTCAGTACTGCTACTTTCGGGTAGTGTAATTTGATCCTCGTTAGAATCCGTTTCCTGTAAATCATCGGGAAGGTCAATGAATTCCTGTGTGAGTAGAGAGATGGTATCTTCGGTAGCTGTCTGAGAAGCATGAGTGTTGCCACATCCGTTCAAGCTAAAGATTAACGCCATCAAACTAAAACATAACAATTTACGCAGCATATTAACTCCTTTCGCAAATCATCTGTCATCCAGATCTTTTTGTAACATATCCAGATAAGGTACCATTACACCGTGTTTCTTGGGTAGCACATACTCCGGATTCAGTTCATCAAAGCGAAAACTCTTGCGTCCGCCCTCTTTGGCGCGATCCCAGAAGAAGCGGAGCATTTCGTAAGGCAGATAATACATGATATCTTTATGAGTGTAAAAAATCAGAAAGAAGGCTATTCCCCCCTGCTTTTCAAACTTCCCCATGAATTCCACCTGATGTTCATGGATGTTCTGGAGGGAAAAGGTGTCGGCCGCGCACTCTTTGGCGTCAAAACACACAGGAAGCCCCTGAACCGCGCCGATGTAGTCAACGGTACTCTTCTGCTCGAAATATGCCAGCGTAATCTGGCGGTGTTCCTTATCCATTTTGATAGGTGTGATGGGGGTGGGTACCTTCTGAATTAATGCCAATCCGCACTCTGCGTATTTTTCGTTGGTGCGGTTGATCATATCCTCCAGCGTGGAACCACGGAGCCCTCTGGAATTCCATGTAGCCATCAGTTTACCTCTGTGTTGTAATCTTTCAGTATCTTTTGAAAATGATCCGGCAATGGTGCTGAAATGGTTATTTCGCTTAATCCGGAAAGTGCTCCTTCTAGCATTGGAAAGGTTAATCGATAAGCATGAAGCAATTGGTAGGAAAGCTTGTATTTGGATTTTGCAGCTTCATTCAGCACTCTATCGCCATATTTGTGGTCGCCCATAAGTGGATGACCGATGCTTGCAAGATGCGCTCTGATCTGATGAGTTTTTCCGGTGATCAGTTCTACCTCAAGATAAGTATATGTTCCGGCAAGCTGTGCGATTGGTTCGTATGCAGTCAGAATCCTATCGGCATTTGATTTGGAATTACTTTCTTTTTCGCTGAAGGTATTCTTATCGGTGAGGATCTGAACGGTATTTGTCTTCTTATTTTTAAGAAGATATCCGTCTATTCTCCTGCTTTCCTTAATGGAACCGCCTACAATTGTTCTGTAAAACTTTCGGACTGTTCTGTCATGGATCAGTTTGGACAATGCCTGACTTCCTGCAAGAGATTTACCGCACAGTACAAGGCCGCTGGTGTTGCGGTCCAAGCGGTTACAGACAGAAGGTTTAAAGGAACGCAGCTCCTCTTTGGTGATCTCTTTGTTATAAAGCAAATAACCGATCATCCATTCATTGAGGCTTACGTCAGAAGCGGCTGCTTTTTGGGTCAGAATTCCGCAAGGTTTATTCAGGATCAAAACGTGGTTATCCTCATATATCACTTGAATATTCTGAAGCTTGCGAAAAGCAGTCTCATATTCAGAGGAAGCAGTCGCGGAAAGGTTTTGACTACTATGGTCAACCGTGCCGGATGCAAAATTTTCAATTGTTTCGGTTGAAAGAAAGAATTTTACTTCGTCTCCTTCTTTCAGCATCTCTTTGCCTTCTGCTTTCTTGCCGTTTAAAGTGATGTTCTTTTTGCGAAGCATTCTGTAGAGAAAGCTTGAGGGAGCCTGGGGTAGGTACTTGTGCAGAAACTTATCCAAGCGCTGTCCGGCCTGATTGGGACCGATAAACATTGATTCCATGTTATTCACCTCTTAGAGAGAAACACTTATCAGTGTGCTGATTACATTATCAGTCATTATTTCGTCAACGTCAAGTTCTCTGAGTTCTTGCAGACGTTTCGTATATTTTTTCAGATCGCTGAATACCTTGATGGATATTCCGGTGATATATTCCTTCTTGAGGATCTGGTCAATATGGGTCTGGAATGCTTTCTCATCAAATTTCTGATCTTCTGTATAGCCGACAATAGTATTGCCTTTTATTGTCATGTGACCGATGCTGAAATTTTTGTCATAGGAGGTAAATACCATGTCATAAAGCACAGTCATTCCATCGCAGTGGTCTTCAATTTCGGAACATGCCTTTTCAGATAAGCTTTTGTAACGTAGATGCATGATCATTTGCACAGCGCTTTTGCTGGCAGGAAGACACCCGAGGACTGCGACAACGGTCAAAAGATTCAGTCTTGATTTGGTGGTGATCCAGCCTGCAGCAAACAGGCTGATCGAAATGCCAAAATATAATACGGTCCGGATTACTTCGAATTTCTTCTGAGAATCCAGATAACCTTTGGTACCTTTATGGGAAGCGGATGAAAATATTCTCATAATCTGCATGGTAATTTCCTTTACTTATAATAATCTCATGATTTTCAGGATCATTTGATGCGGCACGCATTTGGTCAATAGCCAAAAAGCCTTGATGGGCAGACTGCAAACAGAAACCTGTTTTTTGCGGAAAGAATCCTTCAGCGCGAGGTTGACTACTCTTTGCGGGCTGACCATAGTATATTTCTTGATGGACAAGGTTTTGCCGTTTTGTTCTGCAATATCAAAAAAAGGGGTATCAACAGGTCCGGGACATACACTGGTCACATAAATACCTCTTGATTTAAGCTCCTCTCCCAATGCTCTGGAAAAGCTAAGAACATAGGCCTTGGTTGCTGCATAAACCGAAAATCCTGGCTGCGGCAAAAAAGCAGCGCTGGAGGCAAGCTGGATGATCCGGCTGCCTCGTCTCATGAAAGGCAGACAGATGTGGGTCATATGAGTCAATGCTTCACAGTTCAGACGTACCATACCAAGCTGCCCGCTTTTAGAATCGTCATTCTTCTGATCCGCTTCAGCAAACTCACCCATCAGTCCGTACCCGGCGCAGTTGATCAGCATAAGAATGCGTGTGTTGTGATATTTTAAAGCTTGTTTCAGTCTGTCAAGCTGATCCTGATCAGTGATATCCATGTCCAGAATACGGGTTTTATGGCGTAATGCAGATGCAGTCTCTGTAAGTTTCTGTTTGTTTCTGGCCATAAGCCAAATTTCATCAGCAATATCAAAGTAAGGATCTATCTGAAGTGCGAATTCTTTTCCGATACCTGAGGAAGCACCGGTAATGATAATAATGTTCTTAGTCATATACTGCCTTTCTGATACAAAGTTATCAATATAAATGACCCTCTGTCTGGCGATGAACCGTGACAGAGGGAACTTTGGCCATGGGCCGCATGTGTAGGGTTTTAGAAAAGCTTTTTCAGTTTGCCTAATGCACCGGAAACTTTATCTACAGAAATCTTTGCCTTAACACCGTCAACCACCTTATCGATCACATCGTCCGGCAGGTCTACGCCAAGAACTTTTTCCACTGCTTTCACAGGGTCTTTCTTAAACAAATCCATCAAATTTTTGTCCTTAGTTACAGAATCTACCAGTTTGTTGATCATCTCTTTCATATTTTCCATCTTAAGATCTCCTGTTCCTAAATTTTCTTAATTATAATTGTACTATAAACAGCCTTCATTTTCAACTGAAAACAGCAAATAACAGATCATAAATAGTAGGAAATACTCTAGGGCTTTGCTTTCTTGTGCACATTGCGTATGGTGCTCTTTTTCCTTCCCGAACTTGCTTTATCGTTTCTTTGTTTTGCTTTATTTGTCTGTGTTTTCGCGGCCTTGTCAGCTTTTGATTTACTGTTAGTGGAATACACCTTTCTTTCCTCTGCAAGCTTCCTTGGGCGGATCAGACATTTTTTATCGAATCCGATCAGATCGGTGCGTCCTGCCTGTGTCAGTGCTTCGTAAACCAACTCATAGTTTTTGGGGTTCCGATACTGGATCAGTGCACGCTGCATCGCTTTTTCATGAGGATTCCTGCAAACATAGACTGGTTTCATATCTCTGGGATCCAGTCCCGTATAATACATGACTGTGGACATTGTAGAGGGGGTCGGATAAAAATCCTGTACCTGTTCCGGCATATATCCAAGATCTCTCAGATATTCCGCCAGTTCCACTGCTTCTTTCAGTGTGGAACCCGGATGAGATGACATCAGATAAGGTACAAGGAATTGATTCTTGCCCATTGACTGATTCAATCGCTTATATTTAGCTGTAAATCGCTCATACACGGCATTCTCAGGTTTACCCATTCGCCTTAAAACAGCATCGGAAATGTGTTCGGGAGCAACCTTAAGCTGGCCACTGATATGATGCTCCACCAATTCCCTGAAAAAAGAATCGTCAGGGTCAGCCAATAAATAGTCAAATCGTATTCCGGATCGGACAAAGACTTTCTTTACTCCTGGAAGTGCGCGTAATTTGCGGAGCAGGGAAAGGTAATCCTTGTGATCGGCCTTCAGATTTTTACAAGGCTGAGGAAACAGACACTGCCTGTTTTTGCATACACCGTGAGTCAACTGTTTTTCGCAGGAAGGGTGTCTGAAATTGGCAGTCGGACCACCCACATCATGAATATACCCTTTAAATTCCGGATCTTTGGTAAGAATGGAAGCCTCTTCCAGAATGGAGTCGTGACTTCTGACCTGAATGGTTCTGCCCTGATGAAACGTAAGGGCGCAGAAGTTACAACCGCCAAAGCATCCACGGTTACTGATCAGGGAGAATTTAATCTCTGCGATAGCCGGAACACCACCAAATTTCTCGTAGGAGGGATGATAAGTCCTCATATAGGGAAGTGCATAGATATCATCCATTTCCTGAGTGGAAAGTGGCTGTGCAGGGGGATTCTGAACCACAAAAATGCCGTTCGGATAAGGCTCAATCAGTGGTTTCCCTGTGCAAAAATCCGTATTCTGTGATTGAATGGCAAAGCTTTTTGCGTAAAGGGCTCTGTCAGTCTTCATTTCTTCGTAGGAAGGAAGAAGCAGGCTGTCATAGATGCTATCTGTTTCTTTCGTCTTATAAACGGTACCGGGAATAAAGGTAATATCTTTGACGTCTATACCGTTATTCAGGGCATCTGCAATTTCTACGATGGACTTCTCTCCCATTCCGTAGGAGATCAGATCAGCCTGACTGTCCAGGAGTACGGAACGCTTGAAACTGTCTGTCCAGTAATCATAATGGGCAAGTCTCCTCAGACTGGCTTCTATGCCCCCGATAATGATGGGAGTATCTTTATAAATGCGACGGATCAGATTGCCGTACACTGCAGTGGCGTGGTCAGGGCGTTTGCCCATCTGCCCTCCGGGCGTATAAGCGTCAGTGCTCCTTCTCTTTTTGGATACGGAGTAATGATTCACGCAGCTGTCCATATTGCCTGCAGATATGAGGAATGCAAGCCTTGGTTTCCCCAGCACGGTAATGCTGGTATCATCTTTCCAGTCCGGCTGAGAGATGATTCCCACACTGTACCCATGGGATTCCAAAACTCTGCTTATGATGGCATGTCCGAAAGAAGGGTGATCCACATAGGCATCTCCGATCACATATATAAAATCAAGCTGGCTTATCCCACGCTCTTCCATGTCCTTTCTGGACACGGGTAAAAATCCGTTATTCATTCCATAATCCTCTAAATGAAGTGATATAATGATCGGCCAACGCGATCTTTTCTTCTCTGCAATCTTTAGAATACTCGTCTTCTACTGCACAGACGCGCATACCGGCACGTAATCCTGCGGCGATACCGGGGATGATATCTTCAAAGACAAGGCAATGTGACGGATCCACATTTAAAACTTCTGCCACTTTCAGATAGATATCAGGCGCCGGTTTGCCATGTGTAACCTCACATCCGGTCATAATACAGTCAAAAAAATTGTGGAGACCATGAACATCTGCAATGTTTTCAACTAATTCACGGGAATTACTGGTGGCAATGCCGAGAAGAATTCCTCTCTCCTGACATCCGGTGAGAAATTCATGTGCACCTTCTTTTAAAGGAACTTCATTCAGATACTTATCCCAAGCCATGCGATTCCAATCGGCTTTCATCTGTTCGATGGAATCGGGAATCGGGAAATTCTCTTTAAAATAGATGGCAGTCTCGGAAAAGCTTTTGCCCTCGATCTTTTGCTGCAAATCTTCAGGAAGAGGAATACCGAATTTGCCCAGATATTCTATATCGATATCACGCCACATCCACATGGAATCCACTAAAGATCCGTCCAGATCAAAGATAACGGCTTTGATATCCTTTAACATTTCATGCATGCCATAACCTCCTCAGAAGTCAATTCCCGGTAATCGCCGGGTTTCAATGTGTCATCAAGGCATAGAGGTCCGAAAGAAACTCTTTTCAGCGTTAAAACCTGATTTTCTACAGCCTGAAGCATTCTTTTGACCTGATGAAAACGTCCTTCCCGAATTGTGAGTAAAATCTGCGGTGTCGTTGAATCTTTGGCGTCTATGATCTCTACTTTTGCAGGAAGTGTCAGTTCTTCGTCCCCAATATCTACACCTTTGGTGAGTTGATCGGTTGCATCAGCTGACAGCGGATCTCTGAGTCCGACCAAATATGTTTTGTCCACATGTTTTCTTGGAGATAACATGCGATGTGCCAGATCACCGTCGTTTGTAATGAGTAATAGTCCTGTGGTATCCTTGTCAAGGCGGCCAACCGGAAACAGATTTTTGTCGGTGACATCCCATAACAGCGAAAGAACCGTATCCGCAGTGTTATCCACTGTGGCTGATACCACACCTTCCGGCTTATTCAGCATATAATAAGCGTAACGCCGGTAATTGCAGGGTTCGCCGCAAAAAGTGATCGTATCGCAGGCCTCGTCAATCTTCCGGTCCGCTTTTTTTTCCAATATTCCGTTAACCTGAACCTGTCCGCGGCGAATAGCATCCTTGACCTGACTGCGGGTTCCCATGTTACAATCACACAAAAATTTATCCAGTCGTACCATATTGCTCCTTGTACTGTAATGCTCTCTTTTTCTGTACTTATGATACCATATCCGTGCTGAATTGGCAATGATTCGGCCTTCTTATTTGGCTGTTCGGTTATAGACCGGAATGACTGTTAATTTAATTTCATAATATGTAAAAAAGAAGGAACCGAACTTTGATTATCTATGCAGAAACAATGGAAACAAGCAATATATACATTCTTTTTTATTCTCTTGATTTGTCTCATTCTGACTCATTCCCAAAGAAGTATTGAATATGCCATGAATGGCCTGAATCTGTGGTTTACGAAAATGATTCCTTCTCTGTTACCGTTTATGATTTTGTCAGGTATTATGGTAAGATTGCAGTTGACTGAAGGGTTTGTTTCTGTCATTTATCCCATTCTGTGGACTGTGTTTCGCGTTAGAAAAAACGTGATCTATGCCATGTTCATGGGATTTTTCTGCGGTTTTCCCATGGGTGCAAGGGTTACCTGTGATCTGCTGGAAAGAAAATTGATCAGCCAAAGGGAAGGCGAATTTCTTTTGGCGTTCTGTAACAATATCGGACCGGTATATTTCACGGGTTTTGTACTGCCTCTTTTGCATCGAAGACGCTTGCTTCCGTATCTGATCGGTATGTATGGTATCCCGCTTTTGTATGGGATATTTCTGCGATATACAAAATATCGGAATTTATATTCGGAACCGTTTTGCGAAAACGCATTAGAATTGGTGGCTACTGAGAAGAAATCTTCGGATTTTTTAATCCGGATAGATGAATCGATCAGTGCGGGGATTAGAAGTATTCTTTCCCTGGGAGGATATATGATTTTGTTCAATGTCTTAAATCTGATACCGGAATGTGTGGTAACTTTATGTCAACGGATACATTCCGGTGGATGGGTCAATGAATATGTGGAAATGATACCGGTCTTGATTGCTCCGGTCCTTGAGATTACCGGAGGTCTTGGAATCCTTGGAGACAGACTGCCCCTTTGCTCCCTTGTGTTACTTTCCTTTGGTGGATTCTCTTGCATTGCACAGACGAACAGCATCATACGCAACAGTGATTTATCAATCTATTCATACATTTACCATAAAATGGCATTAACTGCGCTTACTGTATTGTATTATACAGTTTGGTACCTTTTTGACCCGGTTGGTTTCTTGCTATAACTTAAAAACAGCTATACCCATTAGGTATAGCTGTAGATTATGTAAGAAAAACAGTTATGAGATCACGTTAATATTATTGTCATCTTCCTCTGAAGAGAGGTTTTCTTCAGCTGTTTCTTCGGGCGGATTCAGTTCACGTCTGTTGGAAACAATAATATCGTGATACTGATTCAGAGAAGTGATCAGATTCATGTACTGAGCGGAAGAAGCCTGGGAAGCGGAAGAAACCACATTTTCAAGATGCGCCAGCATATCATCCATATACTGCATAGCAGCCATTCTTACCTGATTAGCTTCCATGGTTGCATTATCCAAAATGGACTGTGCCTGAGCGGTTGCATCACTGATCACGGCATTGGCCTGTTCGTATGCCTGAAGCATAATCTCGTGTTCGCTGACAAGCTCCGTGGTATGAGCAGTAGCCTCTTTGATCATGTTTTCAGCCTTCGTGCGGGCATCATTCAGGATGGCTTCCTTATTGCTGATAATCTTCTGATAGCGCTTGATCTCTTCAGGAGTCTTCATGCGAAGCTCTCTTAAGAGGTCTTCTATTTCATCCTTGTTCACGATAATATTGGTGCTGGACAAAAATTGTGCTTTACAACTGTCGATGTACTCTTCAATTTCATCAATTAACTGTTCAATCTTGCTACTCATGCTCTCGTCTCCTTACTTTGAATAATCGCGTTTATCAATTCCATATTTATTATAAATCAAGTCTGCCACGAAATCCGGTACGCATTGCGAAATATCTCCTCCGAAGCTGGCAATCTCTTTGACACCGGATGAACTCAAATAGGCGTATTCCAAACTGGTGGTCAGGAATATGGTATCAAGTTTCTCGTGAGACAGTTTGCGGTTGGTCTGAGCAATCTGCAGTTCGTATTCAAAATCTGTGATCGCCCTCAGACCTCTGACAGATACATGAATATCATTCTCACGAGCATAATCGATCAGGAGTCCGCTGAAGCTGTCAATCTGTACATTAGGGATATCTTTTGTTGCTTCTTTCAGTATCTTAACACGTTCTTCCACAGAAAACAATGGTGATTTTTCCTTGTTATTCAGAACGCTCACAATCAGTACGTCAAAAATGTCTGCTGCTCTTCTGATCACGTCCAAATGTCCGTAAGTGACAGGGTCAAAACTGCCCGGATAAACAGCTCTTTTCATAATTGTCTCCCATCCGAAGCCTGTACGCTTCTAAATTTTTTGGATAAATACGTGTTTATTGGTTTTATATTTCTTTTCTTTGATCAGCTGAAAACCGAGACCGGAAAGATAAGAAAAATCAGTGTCAAGTGATGCCTCAATTACGATCAGCGTATCTTCGGTCACATATTTCATTCCGCATAATAACTCAAGGGCTCTTTTTTCATGGTCCTGTCCGTATGGGGGATCCATAAAAATGATGTCAACTTCCTTTTCATAGATACCGCTCAGGCCGGCGCATGCATCCTGTTTTAACACAATAGCATGTTCTGTAAACTTTGTAAACGCAAGATTACCTTGTATGCAGGAAATCGCTTTCGGTGCGTTTTCGATAAAGTAAGCTTTTCTGGCACCTCTGCTCAGGGCTTCAATGCCAATGCCGCCGCTTCCGCTGAAAACATCTGCAAAGACACAGTCGGGAAGGTAGGGCTGCAGCATATTGAAAAGCGTTTCTTTGATCCGATCTGTGGTAGGACGAGTGTCTGCCCCTTCGGGGGTGCGCAGGGGAAGACTTCTGGCAGTGCCCGCAATTACTCTCATGTGGTTCCTTTCTTAGGTTTAATACCCTTTGTATCGCGTTTGTTGGATTTCATTTTACTCAGAGAAATTTGTCTGTCGCTATATTCGATCATTGTTTCTGTTAAGGGAGTCAGGTAGTAAACCTCTTCTACATAGTCTTTCTCGTTAAGCTTGATTCCCCTTGCGCCGATGGCAGTTTTTTTCTTTTCGGGAATCTCGTTGACAGGGAACTTCAAAAGATAACCTTCATGGGTCCTTAATACCACATGATTCTGCTTCTGAAGGGCCATTACGCTGACAAGCAGATCATCATCCATCATTTTGGTGGCGGCAACCGTGCGCTTTGCGACATCAAATTCTCCGCCATCCACTACTTTACAAAGCCCCTGGGCAGTGACAAATACAAGCCTGCAAAGATTGATCTGAGTTTGGCTGGTGGCGTAGACGACCTTTTCCCTTTCGGAGCTGAAATTACTGACATTGTCAATGGGAATACCCTTATCTCTCAGCTTACCGTTTGGCAAATCCATCGCTTTGATAGTGTGCATAAGACCGGTATTGCTAAAGACACAGACACGTCCGGTGTTTTTACATTTGAAGGCAAATCTGAATTCGGTTTCAACTGCTTCCTTGTTACGCTCATAAGTTGCCATATCAATTGTTTTGGCATATCCGAAGCGATCCATAAGGAAATATATGTCTGTCTCTTCTAATTCTTTTTCTTTGTAAACTGCTTCTTCCGCATTCATGATCACTGTTCTGCGGGGACGGCCATATTCTTTCTTGAATGCTTCCAGCTCGTTAATGATCACCTGAGCCATGGAGTCTCTGCGTTCCAGAATATCCTCATAGCGGTAAATATTGGCCATTGTCTCTTCGTGTTCATTGATCAATGCTTCAATTTCGAGACCGATCAATTTGTACAGACGCATCTCAAGAATGACATTTGCCTGGCGCTCCGTAAACATCAGCTGTTGAGCCATAATCTTTGACTCTTTGGATTTGAACTTTATGCGGTCTGTTTTACCTTCTGTCAGGCAGAGTTTTGCCATTTGACGGTCCTTGGAACCGCGAAGGATCTCAATGATCAGATCA
>JAZNMF010000128.1:0-14593 GCA_045579545.1 Acetatifactor sp.
CTGGAACTGACTTTTGCAGCTATTGAAGATGCTCTGTAATAACATTTCGGTACATATGATTACTGGCTGATAACAGAAAGGATAACGATAAATGAAAGCAACAGATATCAACGAAAAAAGCCCCTGGCAGGATATAACGGAGGGAAACCAGATTTATGAGGCAGCCACCTCCAGACATTTTTGCACGGGAGAGTGGAGAACTGCCACACCTGTGATGGATTGGACAAAGTGTAAGCAGTGTCTTTTGTGCGCACCGGTTTGTCCGGATTCCTCCATTCCTGTGTGTAGCGGAAAAAGATTAGAGTTTGACTATGACCATTGCAAGGGCTGTGGCATCTGTGTAAAGGTATGTCCTTTTGGTGCGATAACCATGAAGGAGGGAAAATAAATGGCGATCAGAGAGAGATTATCAGGAAACGAAGCGGTAGCATATGCCATTAAGCAGATTAATCCGGATGTCATGCCGGCATTCCCTATCACGCCTTCCACGGAAATCCCCCAGTATGTTGCAAATTATATTGCAAACGGAGAGATTGACACAGAGTTTATTCATGTGGAAAGTGAGCACAGCTCCATGTCTGCTGCTCTGGGCGCATCTGCAGCGGGAGCCAGAACACTGACAGCCACATCCTCCTGCGGCCTGGCGCTGATGTGGGAGGAGCTGTATGTGGCGGCCTCCGACAGACTGCCCATCGTGCTTGCACTGGTGAACAGAGCGCTGACCGGTCCCATCAACATCAATGCGGATCACTCCGACAGTATGGGTGCCAGAGACAGTGGCTGGATTCAGATCTATGCAGAGTCCAATCAGGAGGCGTATGACAACTTCCTGCAGGCATTCCCCATTGCTGAACACAAGGATGTAAGGCTTCCTGTGATGATCTGTCAGGACGGATTTATCACAAGCCACGGTGTGGAGAACATTTTGCTGGCAGAGGATGACAAGGTAAAAGAATTGGTGGGTGAATACGAGCCGGAGCACTATCTTTTGAATAAAAAGGAACCCATGTCCGTGGGACCTTATGCGGTATCCAACTATTACATGGAGACCAAGCGTGCTCAGAGGCAAGCCATGATAAATGCCAAAAGAGTGATTTTGGAAATGGCAGAGAAGTTTGAAGCTCTGACCGGCAGGAAATACGGTTTCTTTGAAAGCTACCGCATGGAAGATGCGGAGTATGCAGTGGTGATCATCGGTTCTGCGGCAGGTACCTGTAAGGCGGCAGTGGATCAAATTCGTGCAACCACCGGCAAAAAGGTGGGTCTGGTGAAGATCAGAGTATTCCGTCCCTTCCCCGAAGAAGAGCTTGCCGAGGTTTTGAAGGGTATGAAAGCGGTTGCAGTGATGGACCGTTCCGAGATGTTTTCTGCCACAAGCGGCCCTCTGGGCGCAGAGGTGAGAGCAGCACTGTACAGTGCAAAGGCTGATGCGGAGCTTGTGAATTATTTCTATGGACTGGGCGGCAGAGACATTACGGTGGAAGATTTCTGCAATGTCTATGAAAGACTGGAAGAGATTGCTGAAACACACGAGATAAAAGACATGTACAGTTACATCGGCCTTCGCAGCGCCGGGGAGGAATAGAATGGAAACAGCATATAACTTGAAAGAAGTAATGAGCAGGCCTGAGAGACTGGCTCCCGGACACAGAATGTGTGCGGGCTGCGGCGGTACGGTGACTGTCCGCGCGGTACTGAGAGCTCTTAAGCCTGAGGATAAAGCGGTAATAGGCAATGCCACAGGATGTTTGGAGGTATCTACCTTCATGTATCCTTATACCGCATATGAGGACAGCTACATCCACAATGCGTTTGAAAATGCCGGTGCAACTTTGTCCGGCGTGGAGACGGCTTATCGCGTCCTGAAGAAAAAAGGGAAGATTCAGGACAATTACAAGTTTATTACCTTCGGCGGAGACGGCGGAACCTACGATATCGGTTTTCAGTCCCTGTCCGGCGCTATGGAGCGCGGACACGACATGGTTTACGTGTGCTACGATAACGGTGCCTACATGAACACCGGAACCCAGCGTTCCTCCGCTACACCTCAGTTTGCCGACACCACCACTACTCCTGCGGGAAAAATGTCTGCCGGTAAAGTGCAGATCCGTAAAGATCTGGCAGCAATCATGGCAGAGCATCATATTCCCTATGTGGCACAGACTGCCCTGACTGCCAATTTTAAAGACATTCACACCAAGGCGGAGAGAGCCATCTATACTCCTGGAGCAGCCTTCCTCAATGTATTGTCACCTTGTCCCAGAGGCTGGGGCTATGACTCTTCCGAACTGATGACCATCAGCAAGCTGGCAGTCGATACCTGCTATTGGCCGCTGTTTGAAGTGATCGACGGCAAGTGGAGACTGAGCTATGAGCCTAAGAAGAAACTGCCCATCGAGGATTTTCTGCGCCTCCAGAAACGCTTCAAGCACCTGTTCCAGAAGGGGAACGAGGAACTGCTTGAGTTGTTCCAGGCAGAGGTGGACAGGAGATTTGAAGAATTGAAGGCAAAGTGCAGGTAGGAGAGGGAAGCGGATGCGGTAATTCTTCAAATTCAAAAGCGATTGCATTTCCCATCTTGACAAATCACTCCAAAACCTTTATATTTAACCATAAGTTAAGATGTAACTGGCTATGACGAAGAGGAGTACGCATTGCCCCTTATCAGAGAGGACACTCATATCTGTGAAGATAAGCTGCGAGAGTGTTTTAAGGAAAGGATGCGGAAGGTAGCTTCCGAGCCTGAGGGCTGAAGTAACAGTAGGCTTTCACGGATGATCCCCGTTAAAGGATAGGACTTTACAGGAAGTCACTTAAGGCAGCTTAAAGGCTGTGAACAAAGGTGGTACCGCGTTGATGACGCCCTTTGCTGATATATTTCAGCAGAGGGCTTTTTTATTTTCAGAAAGGAGCACATATGAGCAAAGAATTAGCAAAGACCTATGACCCCAGTGGCATAGAAGACAGATTGTATCAGAAATGGCTGGATAAAAAGTATTTCCACGCCGAAGTAGACCACAGTAAGACACCGTTTACCATCGTGATTCCGCCCCCAAATATCACGGGACAGCTTCACATGGGTCATGCACTTGATAATACCATGCAGGATATCCTGATCCGTTATAAGAGAATGCAGGGATACAATGCGCTGTGGCAGCCGGGTACCGACCATGCAAGTATTGCCACTGAGGTTAAGATCATAGAGAAACTGAAGTCCGAAGGCATCGACAAGCACGATCTGGGTCGTGAGGGCTTCCTTGAGAGAGCCTGGGAGTGGAAGAAGGAATACGGCGGACGTATCATCTCACAGCTGAAAAAGCTGGGATCTTCTTGTGACTGGGACCGTGAGCGCTTTACCATGGATGAGGGCTGCAACAAGGCAGTAACCGAAGTCTTCGTAAAAATGCATGAGAAAGGTTATATCTATAAAGGGGCACGCATGATCAACTGGTGTCCTGTTTGTAATACTTCCATCTCCGATGCAGAGGTAGAGTATCAGGAGCAGGCCGGTCATTTCTGGCATATCAAGTATCCTCTGATGAATGAGGATGGCACTGTGAGCAACACAGAGTTTCTGACCTTTGCCACCACCCGTCCCGAGACCATGCTGGGTGATACCGCGGTAGCCATTCATCCCGAAGATGACAGATATGCTCATCTGATCGGCAGAAAAGTGATGCTTCCGCTTATGAACAGAGAGATCCCCATTGTCACCGATACTTATGTAGACAGAGAGTTCGGTACAGGTGTTGTTAAGATCACCCCCGCCCATGACCCTAATGACTTTGAGGTTGGAAAGCGCCATGATCTGCCCATTATCAACGTGATGAACGACGATGCTACTATCAATGAAAACGGCGGCAAGTTCGTGGGAATGGACCGCTATGAGGCGAGAAAAGCCATTGTGGCAGAGCTGGATGAAATGGGACTTTTGGTTAAGATCGAGGATCACAGCCATAACGTAGGTACCCACGACAGATGTAAGACCACCATCGAACCTCTGGTAAAAGAGCAGTGGTTTGTAAAAATGGATGAGCTGATCAAGCCTGCAAGAGAAGCTGTGAAAAACGGCGAGATCAAGCTGATCCCCGATAGAATGGAAAAGAATTATTATAACTGGACCGACAATATCCGCGACTGGTGCATCAGCCGTCAGCTGTGGTGGGGACACAGAATCCCTGCATACTACTGTGATGAGTGTAAGGAAGTGGTTGTGGCAAGAGAAATGCCTTCCGTGTGTCCCAAGTGTGGTTGTACGCACCTGACACAGGATCCCGACACACTTGACACCTGGTTTTCTTCCGCACTTTGGCCCTTTGAAACCTTGGGTTGGCCGGAGCAGACCGAAGATCTGAAGTATTTTTATCCCACAGATGTGCTGGTAACCGGTTATGATATTATCTTCTTCTGG
Source organism: Acetatifactor sp. (assembly GCA_045579545.1). Classification (GTDB taxonomy): domain Bacteria; phylum Bacillota; class Clostridia; order Lachnospirales; family Lachnospiraceae; genus Acetatifactor. The sequence goes on from JAZNMF010000128.1 coordinate 4,412, forward strand.
GTCATCCGTATGATTTTCTCCGGATACGAGCATATGGGTGAGAAACCCTTTAAGACAGTATTGTTCCACGGTCTGGTAAGAGACAGTCAGGGCCGCAAGATGTCCAAATCTCTGGGCAACGGAATCGATCCGCTGGAGATCATCGACAAGTACGGTGCAGATGCCCTGCGACTGACTCTGATCACCGGCAATGCCCCCGGAAACGATATGCGCTTCTACTATGAGAGAGTGGAGAACAGCCGTAACTTTGCCAACAAAGTATGGAACGCTTCCCGCTTCATCATGATGAATATGGACACGGCAGCAGCTGCCGGCAGGCAGATCACTGTACCTGCCGCAGAGGAGCTTCAGCCCGTTGACAAGTGGATCCTTTCCAAGTTAAACACTTTGGCCAAGGATGTAACGGACAACATGGACAGCTTCGAGCTGGGTATCGCTGTTCAGAAAGTATATGACTTTATCTGGGATGAGTTCTGTGACTGGTATATTGAGATGGTAAAACCCCGCCTCTACAACACTGATGATGTAGCAAGCCAAAATGCGGCACTGTGGACCTTAAAGACCGTTCTCATTGACGCGTTGAAGCTGCTCCATCCTTATATGCCTTTTATCACGGAAGAAATCTTCTGTACGCTGCAGAACGAAGAAGAGTCCATCATGATCAGTAACTGGCCTGTATATCAGGAAGAGAGAAGCTTCCCGAAGGAAGAGAAGGACATCGAGACCATCAAGGAGGCAGTAAGAGGCATCCGCAACATCAGAAGCGAGATGAACGTGGCTCCCAGTCGCAAGGCAAGTGTTTACGTTGTCAGCGAAGAGGAGGATATCCTTTCCACCTTCACGGAAGGTAAGCTGTTCTTTGCTTCCCTTGCCTATGCCAGTGATGTGACCATGCAGAAGGACAAATCCGGTATTGCTCAGGATGCGGTGTCGGTAGTGATCCCCGGCGCCACCCTGTATATGCCTTTTGCGGATCTGGTAGATATTGCCCAGGAAATCGCACGTCTTGAGAAGGAAGAGAAGCGTCTCCAGGGTGAGCTTGCCCGTGTTAACGGTATGCTTTCCAACGAGAGATTTATCTCCAAGGCTCCCGAGAGTAAGATTGCCGAGGAAAAGGAAAAGCTTGCCCGCTATACCCAGATGATGGATCAGGTGAAGGACCGTCTGGCACAGCTTCGCTAAGAGTTTTTGAGGAGAAATCCGCACAGGAAAAGAATCGGAATATTGCCGGCAGAAGTCTGATCAGAGGCTTTTGCCGGCGTTCTCTTTTTTAGCAAACACTTGCATTTTCCGGTAATTGTTTTATAATTTTAGCAGAAGGTGCAAAAGGAGTGTGAGAAGGATGAAAAAGCCTGATTACAGCAAAGAGGATATCCGGAAAACATTACATATTGCCTGGCCGGCGATGCTGGAATCATTTTTTACCGCTTTTGCGGGTTTGGTTGATTCCCTGATGGTAAGCTCGCTGGGGTCTTATGCGGTGGCGGCGGTGGGATTGACCACCCAGCCCAAGTTTCTGGGTTTATCGCTGTTTTTTGCTTCCAATGTGGCGATCTCCGCACTGGTGGCAAGAAGAAAAGGTGAGAACCGCAGAGAAGAGGCCAACAAAATTTTTGCAACCTTTCTGGTATTTGTGCTGATCGCTGCAGTGGTGATCAGTGCCGTGCTTGTCATATACGCCGATCCCATTATCCGGCTCTGCGGATCAGAAGAATTGACCCATGACAGTGCAGTTATTTATTTCAGGATTATCATGGGCGGTATGATCTTTAACGTGATCCAGATGGGTATTAACTCAGCTCAGCGCGGTGCGGGCAATACCAGAATCACCATGAGGACAAACCTTGTTTCCAACACGGTCAACATTGTATTTAACTATTTACTGATTGAAGGACATTTTGGATTCCCGGCGCTGGGAATCCACGGAGCGGCTTATGCCACTGTTCTGGGAACGGTGGTTGCCAGTATCATGAGCATTTTAAGTGTGTGCAGGAAGGACACTTTTGTGAGCCTTCCGCTGATTTTGAAAGCAAAGATCAGACCGTCTTTTGAGGCTTTCCGTAATATCGTGAAGGTGGGTTACAGTGTATTTGCCGAGCAGGTGCTGATGCGCTTTGGTTTTATGGCTACGGCTGTGATGGCGGCAGATCAGGGTACGGCAGCCATGGCAGCACATCAGGTGGGCATGAATATCATGGGTCTGACTTTTTCTTTCGGTGACGGACTGCAGGCCACGGCGGTAGCGCTGATCGGCTATAGCCTGGGAGCGAAGGAGCCGGAGCAGGCGAAAAAGTACGGAAGAACCTGTCGCATGATCGGAGGGATAATCTCTGTGGTTCTGGCCATTGTGTATTTCCTGGGAGGACGGTTGCTGTACAGTATGTTCTTTGCGGAAGAAGAGATCATTTCCATCGGTGTGGGAATCATGCGGGTGATGATACCGGTGGTAATGCTGCAGATTGCTCAGGTAATTTATATGGGCTGTCTGAGAGGTGCGGGAGATACGCTGTATACGGCTATTGCATCCGCAGTCAGCGTGTCGGTGGTGAGAACCGCGACTTCCTGGTTCTTCGGATATGTGCTGAACATGGGAATTGTTGGAATCTGGATGGGCGTGCTGGGCGATCAGTTGTCCCGGTACATTATGGCAACCATCCGGTTTAAACAGGGTAAGTGGACAAAGATTAAAATATAACGAAATGAGGAAACGTTATGGTCAGACAGCAGATAACTACGTTTGAACAGGCTGTGGAATATTTGTATCAGGTTCCCCGATTTACTACCAAGAATACCATGGAGGATACCAAGCGTTTTTTGCGGGAACTGGGGAGTCCTGATGAGAAACTGAATATCATACACGTTGCCGGAACAAATGGAAAAGGCTCCGTCTGTGCTTACATGCGATCCATCCTTGAGGCGGCCGGCAAAAAAGTGGCAGTGTTTACTTCTCCTCATCTGGTGGATATCAGGGAGCGATTTGTGATTGGGGGAAAGATGCCGGAGAAAGAACGGTTTTTGGAAGTTTTTCTGGAGATTTACAATAAATTGGACTGGAAAGAGCTTGAGACCGGCAGAGGATATCACCCCACCTTTTTTGAATATCTGTTTTTCATGGCCATGATTCTGTTTTCCGAGGAAAAGACAGATTACTGTATTCTGGAGACGGGGCTGGGCGGAAGACTGGACGCCACCAACAGCGTGGGGAAGAAAGAACTTTGCGTGATCACAAGGATCAGCCTGGAACACGTGGAGTATCTGGGTGACACCATAGCGGCCATTGCAGGGGAGAAAGCCGGGATCTGCCAAAGCGGTGTGCCGCTGGTCTATTGCGATGCCGGAGAGGAGTCTGCGGCGGTGTTTGAAAACAAGGCCAAAGAGCTTGGAATAAAAACATATCCTGTGTCGAAAAACCACTATACAAATTTTAAAATTAATGATAAAACCATTGATTTTTCATTGAAATACCGCTATGATGATAATGTTAGGTTTACTATCGCAACCATTGCCTCTTATCAGGTTGAGAACGCCTCTCTGGCGGTTCGCGCCATAGAAGTGCTTGATAAGCGGCAGGAGATCACAGCAGAGCACGTCCGGAAAGGACTTTTAAGTTGTTTTTGGGCTGGGCGGATGGAAGAGGTTCTTCCGGAAGTCTATGTGGACGGTGCGCACAATGCGGATGGAGTCAGAGCCTTTCTGGAGGCGGTGGCGGCAGACGGAGTAAGTGCCAGGAAGCTGTTGTTCAGCGTAGTATCGGATAAAGATTATGAAAGCATGCTTGAGAAGCTGATAGAATCAGGGCTGTTCCTTGAGATTGCCATTGCCCGTATGAAAGGCAGCAGGGCAGCTTCCCTTACATGTCTGGAAGAAATAATGCGTAGATACCCGGGATGTGCATATACTTTATATGAGGATGTGGGCACAGCCCTTCACGAACTGGTGGCAGGACAGAACGGCATGAGGATTTATATTGCCGGCAGCCTGTATCTGGTCGGAGAGATTAAGGAGTTGGTAAGTCATGATCAATTTTGAAGAAGAACTGAAGAAATTTCATCCTATCCTTGAGGTTGAGGATGCGGAGGAAGCAATTTACAACCAGGATCTGACCGATATGGCAGATCTTCTGGTGAAAATGGTTCAGGAATCAAGAGACAAGGATAAGGAATAGGGGATAGGTTATGTTTTGTTATAATTGCGGATGCAACTTATCGGAGCATGACTTCTGCACAGCCTGCGGCGTGGATGTATCCTTGTACAAGAAGATTATGCTGGTGTCCAATATGTATTACAACGAAGGTCTGGAGAAGGCGAATGTCCGAGACTTGTCCGGAGCTGTTATCAGTCTGCGCCAGAGCCTGAAGTTTAATAAGAACAACGTGGAAGCAAGGAACCTGTTGGGTCTTGTGTATTTTGAGATGGGAGAAACGGTTGCAGCTCTCAGCGAGTGGGTCATCAGTAAGAATCTGCGTCCGGAGAAGAATATCGCAGACGATTATATTGGCATGATTCAGTCCAGCGCGTCCAGACTGGATATGATGAATCAGACCGGTAAGAAGTACAATCAGGCATATCAGTATTGCCTGCAGGGCAGTAAGGATCTGGCAATCATACAGCTGAAGAAGGTTCTCTCCATGAATCCCAGACTGGTGAGAGCGCACCAGTTGCTTGCGTTGCTTTACATCGATTCTGAGCAGTGGGATAAGGCGAAGAGGGAACTGAACAGGTGCCTCGACATCGACAGGAACAATACCCTTGCACTTCGCTATCTGAAGGAAGTGGATATGGTGCTGGCTCCGGATGCGTCCGGAAGAACCACTGTGGGACGGAAGAGTGATGATTCGGTTCGTTATCAGAGCGACAACGAGATCATTATTCAGCCTCTTTCTGTTAAGGAGAGTAAGAGAAGCGGTATCTCCACTCTGCTGAATGTGGCGCTGGGCGTTATCATCGGCGTGGCGGCAGTCATCTTCCTGATCATGCCGGGCAGGATTGCAGAGGTTAACAACGAGGCGAACAACAAGATTGCTGAGATTGGCAATCAGTTAGACGATAAGAATTCCACCATTGTGGATCTGGAGAAGCAGATCGCTGACCTGAAGGGACAGATTGCTGACCTGGAGGGAGAAGTGGACGGTTATATGGGTGCATATGGCGAGCAGGGTACTTTGGAACAGATAATCAGCGTGGCTAAAGATTATCTGGAAACCAAGGATTATGCTGCGGCCGGAGAGAGTCTTGACAAGCTGGCTGAGGAGATGGATATTTCTCAGACAACCGAGGCCTTTCAGAGTCTTTACAATGGACTTTTCATTGCCATCGGACCGGAGCTTGCCAAGGATTATTATGATGCAGGTTATGAACTATATGCCAACAAAAAGTATGAGGAGTCCATCTCTGATTTGGCCAATGCAGTGCGCTACGATCCTGAGCACGAGTATGCTCTGTATTATCTGGCAAGAGCTTATCACAGAGCCGGCAAAGAGAGCGAAGCGGTTGATGCTTACAAGTTGGTGATTGAAAAGTTCCCCGGAACCCAGAGAGCAGCAGATAGCCAAAAATATGTAAATAACCTTACAAACTGATAAATTTAAGATTTTAGACAAGATACCAAAGAAGAGACCTGTGGAATGAGAGGATTCCGCAGGTCTTTTGCTGTGTCAGGACGTAAATGGCAGAAAGGAAGAGTGTTATGGATGAATTTCAGGTAATTGATCACTATCTTGTGGTCCGGCTTCCGGAGGAGATAGACCACCACAGGGCAGGATATATCTGTGAACAGGCGGACAGATACATTGCAAAAGAGCGGATAAAAAATGTGGTGTTTGATTTTGAAAATACGAGGTTCATGGATTCCTCGGGCGTGGGAATCATCATGGGGCGGTATAAAAAAATAGTTTGTTTCGGAGGCAAAGTATATGCTGTACACATGGACAGGCAGGTAAAAAGGATATTGCACCTTTCGGGAATTGACAAGTACATAGAAATGGTAAATGAAGAGGAGTGAGAAACATATGGAGCGGACATGCTTGAAAAATGAAATGATGCTGGAATTTGATGCGGTGTCCAGCAACGAAAGTCTTGCGAGAGTGGCAGTTGCATCATTTGTGTCTTCCCTGAATCCTACATTGGAGGAGATCAACGATATCAAGACGGCGGTGTCGGAGGCGGTGACCAACTCGATTATTCACGGATATGAAAATTTGTACGGTTACGGCAAACATGGAGAAAAGAAACCTGCTTACGTTATTGTTCATCCCGGGAAAGTCAGATTGCGCTGTGCGATCACGGAAGACTTGCTTGAGATTGCTGTGGAGGATGACGGCTGCGGCATAGAGGATGTGGACAGGGCGATGGAACCGCTGTTTACTACCAAGCCTCAGCTGGAGAGATCCGGAATGGGATTTGCTTTTATGGAGGCTTTCATGGATGACCTTGAGGTGGAGAGCGAGCCGGGGAAAGGGACTCTGGTGCGCATGAAGAAGAAGCTTGGCTGCGGTTCCTGGATTGGTGAGGAGTAGTTTATGGAGGAAGTATCAGTACTGATCGCCAGATCACAATCCGGAGATAAAGGAGCAAGAGAAGTACTGATTGAGAAAAATCTGGGTCTGGTCCATTCCATTGTCAGAAGATTTTTGGGAAGAGGGTATGATCCGGAGGACTTATTTCAGATCGGCACCATTGGATTGATCAAATCCATCGACAAGTTCGACCTTACGATGGGAGTGAAGTTTTCCACCTATGCAGTACCCATGATCACAGGAGAAATCCGCAGATTTTTGCGGGACGACGGGCCGGTGAAAATATCAAGGACGTTAAAGGAAAATGCTGTTAAAGTAAAGATTGCCCGCCAGAAGCTTCAGGGTGAACTGGGGCGGGAACCCACTATGAAGGAATTGTCGGAGGAGTGCGGGCTTACCGGAGAAGAGATCGTCATGGCAATGGAGGCAGGATGCGAGGTGGAGTCCTTGTATGCTGCAGTTTACCAGGATGATGGCAGTGAAATTTATTTGGTGGACAAGGTAGTACAAGGGGAAAGCGGATCCGTGGGAAGCAGCGCAGGACCCGGAAACAGAGATGATGAAAAAGAACGTCTTCTTGATCATATGCTTTTGCAGGAACTGCTGGCAAGTCTTTCTGACAGGGAAAGGGAACTGATCCACATGCGTTATTTTCAAAATCGCACACAGACCGATGTGGCCGGCGTGTTGGGGATCAGTCAGGTGCAGGTCAGCCGGCTTGAAAAGAAAATATTGCTCAGAATGCGGGCGCGGGCGGAGACCCCGTGAGTTGTTTTGTGCCGGGCAAAAGGAACGGACTTCTTAATATTTTATAAATATAAAAAATCCTCTTTTCTTGCCATGCAATTTCAGATATATTGATATTGTAGGAGTCAACGGAATGACAAAAGAGGAGTTTACCAATGAAGTCAAATCATTTCTGGAAAGTACTGTTAGTGATCTTATGCAGCATTGCTGTAGTGCTGCTGATCATATTTATTATAATGGCTATCGGGATGAAAGAAGATGATCGGGAAGTGGCAGTAGATGAAATACTGACCCAGACTTATACCCGGGAAGAGGTAGATGCCATGCTGGAAAAGGCTACGGCGGCAGCTGCCCGGAGGGCACGGGAGCAGGAGGCGGATCGGATTTTGGACGGGATCAGACAGAATCTTTCTGATGGACTGGCTACTGCTAAGGCGCTCAGACCTTTTTACCCGGATGAAGTGGTGGTTCCCTCGGGTAGAAGCATATGCTTCTTTCCCATTGTGAAAGGGCTTCCGCTGAATGATTACGAGGAAGAGAATCTGGTGCTGACGGAGGACGGCGAGCTTCAGTACATGCAGGATGAAGCAGTGGTATCTCACAAGGGAATCGACGTATCCTACCACCAGGGTAAGATTGACTGGAAACAGGTGGCACAGGACGGCGTGGAGTTTGCTATTCTGCGTGTGGGCTATCGTGGCTACGGAACCGGCAAAATGGTGATAGATCAGCAGTTTGAGGAGAATATAAAGGGCGCTCTTGCCAACGGGATTAAAGTTGGAGTGTACTTTTTTACGCAGTCCATCAGTGAGGAGGAGGCCATAGAGGAGGCTAATCTGGTCCTTGATTGTATCGCTCCTTACAACGTGACGGGACCTGTAGTGTACGACGTGGAGAGAGTGGAGGATTCCCGCACCAACGGTATTTCCGATGCAAAACGCACTGACATGGCCATCGCTTTCTGTGAGACCGTAAAAGAGGCAGGATACCGCCCCATGATATACCTGAACATGGATACTGCTTTTTTAATGCTGGACCTTGAGCGGCTGGAGCCCTACGACAAATGGCTGGCTCACTACGGAACAGAGATGTATTATCCGTACCAGTACAAAATATGGCAGTACTCCCAAAGCGGAAGGGTGGCAGGGATTGGTACGGATGTAGACCTCAATATCAGCTTTGAGGAATGGGAATAAAAATGACCAATGCCATTTCCTCAGGGGATAAGATCCTCCGGGATAACTGAAAATGGGGGTGGCATATAGTTTGTATAGCGGCACGCTCTCGCTCCGTGAAAAACGCAGCGGCTGCTAGGCTCGAAAGAACCTCGCCAAGCATCGGCGTTTTTCAAGGGCCTTTATACAAACTATATGCCACTCCCATTTTCAGTTGTCCCGGAGGTTCTCGCATTTCCGAGGAAATGACATTGGTATTTATTTGTATATTTTTCCCGGAGGTGTTCATACTAAGAGCGACAGATTGTATGGATGCAGAAAGAGTGTGCAGGAGAGAGGAAAAGAGATGGCGGCTGTAACAGTTTATATCAAGTTTGACCGGAATGTGGAAGTGCAGTCGCCGGATGTCTTTGTGAAGGATCTGGGAAGTCTGCGCTGTGCTGACAGTGCAGTCAGTGCAAAGCTGAAGGCGCTGAAGGTGCATCATTTTGCGGGTAACGGTGTCAAAAGGAGCGTGCTGAGCGTTCTCAAAGTGATAGAGCGGATGGAAGAAACCTGTTCGGGTATCACGGTGCAGGTGATCGGAGAAACAGACGTGCTGGTAGAATGGGTGGATGTGAGCAGTCATAAGAAATGGCAGCAGTGGCCCAAGGTGGCACTCGTGTGCCTGGTCAGTTTTTTCGGAACAGCGTTCACTATCATGGCTTATCACAATGACGTAGGGATTAATAATGTGTTTACGGAAATCTATCGTATCTGCATGGGAAGAGAACCCGGTGGGCTAAATGTTCTGGAGGTATCATACTCTGTGGGATTAGCCGCAGGCATTATTGTGTTTTTTAACCATATCGGAGGCAGGCGGATCACAAAGGATCCCACTCCTATTGAAGTGGCGATGCGCAATTATGAGAAGGATGTGGATGATGCATTGATAGAAACTGCCGGGAGGGAGGGGAAGGAGATTGATGTTTAGTTATCTTCTTCTGATTCTGGCTGGGACAAGCTATGGAGTGCTGTCCTCCGCCGGTGTATTCACGGTGCTGATTGCAGTGGGACTGATTCCCAGATTTGCCGGCAAAACCCACACCGGAAAGTTTGTGTTCCTATACGAAGAAATGGTAGTATTTGGTGCGATCATCGGCTGCTTTTTAAGCGTTTTTCCGGAATACAGTCAGGCGGGAGATTTTCTTCGCAGGGTAATGCCGGAAGCGGGAGATTTGTGGAATGTGCTGGGCGCGGCCGTAATGATTGTCTTCGGTCTGTTTTGCGGTATGTTTGTGGGAAGTCTTGCGTTGGCCATTGCGGAGATGTTGGACAGTATCCCTATTTTTTCCAGAAGAGTTTCTCTGCGGCACGGAATTGGATTGGTGATCCTGTCCATGGCCATCGGCAAGGCTTTAGGTTCCATTTTTTATTTTGTTCAGGAATTGCACCGGACTATTTAGTGAAATCACGGGACGACAGAAAGGAATGTTATGCAAGAATCGAAAAAGCAGGAGTATGAGAAATATGTAAAAAAAGTGACTCCCACACACAATCTTTGGTTGCAGATGGTGAAGGCTTTTATCACCGGAGGAATCATCTGTACTATCGGACAGTTTATTCTGAACTATGCGACCAACACGCTGGAATTGGATAAGCAGACGGCCGGCAGCTGGTGTTCGCTGCTGCTGGTGCTTTGTTCCGTGATCCTGACGGGATTGAATATTTACCCCAGAATTGTAAAGTGGGGCGGTGCCGGTGCA
>JAZNMF010000129.1:0-7567 GCA_045579545.1 Acetatifactor sp.
ATGGTGCAAACAGCTATAATATGACACTTTACTTTATACCAGCCGGTGCACATCCTCACGGAATGCTTTATTCAATAAATAATTCAAAAAAATTCTTAGTGCAGAACAAAGAGTCCGCTTGCGGACTCTCGCGCCGAGCGCGGTCGCGAAAGCGACATTTACCTTGTACGCGCGAGTGCGCATCCTCGCGGAGCGTTTTTGTACAATAAGAAATCCGGAGGAATTTCTTATTGTATAAAAAAGTCCCTGACCGACAACCGATCAAGGACTTTTACTTTTATTAGTTATACTTACGCTTTCTAGCAGCTTCAGACTTTTTCTTACGCTTTACGCTAGGTTTCTCGTAATGCTCTCTCTTACGAATCTCCTGCTGAATACCAGCCTTAGCGCAGCTTCTCTTAAAGCGACGTAATGCGCTATCTAAAGTCTCGTTTTCTTTTACGATTACGTTTGACATAGTTACACCCGACCTCCCTTCAGTACCACTAGTAACATGACTGATTGGGTTATTCTATATACACATGAACTGCGTACACGTTTAATATTATACCACAAAAATATCAGCCGTCAACTGTTTTTTCATATTTGGTCGAATTATTTGTTCATCTGAGCAGCAACTTCTGCAGCGAAGTCCTCGTTCTTCTTCTCCAGACCTTCGCCGGTCTCAAAGCGAACGAACTTCTTGATGCTTAAGTTAGCACCATTCTCCTTAGCAACCTGTGCAACATACTGAGCAACAGTCTGCTTGCCGTCTTCTGCCTTAACATAAACCTGCTCTAACAGACAAACTTCCTTCAGCTCTTTGTTCAGACGGCCGATAACTGCACCCTGAATAACTTTCTCGGGTTTGCCTGCCATCTTAGGATCCTGTGCAATCTGTGCTGCGATGATTTCCATCTCGTGAGCCTTGTACTCTTCGGATACATCAGCGGTAGCAACATACTTGGGATACAGAGCTGCAACCTGCATTGCAAGATTGTTCAGCGCTTCCTTGATCGCATCATTTACTACGTCAGTAGCAGCTTCCACGATAACACCGATTCTTCCGCCACCATGAACGTAAGAAGCAACAATACCGTCCTCAGCAACAACCTTCTCAAATCTTCTGATGCTCAGCTTCTCACCGATTACTGCAACCTTCTCAATCAGAGCTTCGTTTACAGTCTTGGTAGTATCTGCATTCCAGGTCTCTGCCATAAATGCATCCATATCAGCCGCATCGGAGTTCACTGCCTGAACGGCAACTGCCTCTACAAACTTCTGGAACTCTTCATTCTTGGCAACGAAGTCGGTCTCAGAGTTAACCTCTACAACTGCTGCAACGCTGTCGCCCTTGGTAGCGATACGACAGATACCCTCTGCAGCAATTCTGCTTGCCTTCTTCTCAGCCTTAGCCTGTCCGTTCTTTCTTAAGAACTCAACAGCCTCTTCCATATTACCATTGGTCTCATTCAGAGCCTTCTTACAATCCATCATACCTGCGCCGGTCATCTCACGCAGTTCTTTAACCATAGCTGCTGTAATAGCCATATTAACCTCGCTTCCGTGACTTCATATCACTTAAATCAAATTCTATCAGTTACAAAATTATTCAGCGTCAGCCTCAGCTGCAACTTCTTCAATATCGGTTGCTTCTGCTGCAGCGTCTTCGCCGGCATAAACAGCTTCACCCTGGTTAGCTTCAATCACAGCATCAGCCATCTTGGATACGATCAGCTTAACGGCTCTGATAGCATCATCATTACCGGGAATGATGTAATCCAGTTCTTCAGGATCACAGTTGGTATCGCCGATACCCAGCAGTGTGATGCCAAGAGAATGAGCTTCCTGTACACAGATCTTCTCTTTCTTAGGGTCAACTACAAAGATAGCATCGGGAACTCTGGTCATGTTCTTGATACCGCCAAGGTTCTTCTCCAGCTTCTCCCACTCTTTCTTCAGAGCGATAACTTCTTTCTTGGGAAGTACATCAAAGGTACCATCCTCAGACATGGTCTCAATTGCACGCAGTCTGTCGATACGGGACTGGATGGTCTTGAAGTTGGTGAGCATACCGCCCAACCATCTCTCGTTTACATAGTACATACCGCAACGCTCAGCTTCAACCTTTACAGCGTCCTGAGCCTGCTTCTTGGTACCAACGAACAGGACAGTGCCGCCCTGTGCAGCGATCTCGGAGATTGCTCTGTAAGCTTCGTCAACCTTACCTACAGACTTCTGCAGATCGATGATATGGATACCGTTTCTCTCGGTGAAGATGTAGGGAGCCATCTTAGGGTTCCATCTTCTGGTCTGATGTCCGAAATGAACACCTGCTTCCAATAACTGTTTCATAGAAATAACGCTCATGTCTTTACCTCCATTTGGTTAGATGCGGGTCGCTTTCTGCGCCCTCTTCCGCACTCCTTTTCTGCCGTATCCGCGTTAAGAATCCGGTTAGCTCTGCTGCCTATCCTCCAAATGAGAACACCGACAGCAAATCGGGATGCGTGTTTTTTAGTCATAACGCAGAAATTATACCACAACATACAATAGCATGCAAGACATTTTTTGAAATATTTTATTCTCAAAAACCCTCAGTCAATTCCAAAATAATTTCCTCTGCTTTCATCTGCCGGTAATGCTCCGAAAGCCTCAGTACATCCTCACTCCAGCGAAGCAGACCCACTGCGTTAAGGTAAGAATGCTTCACCGAACGATTCGGGTATTTCTCCTGCCACAATGGCGCATATCGGTCCATATATTTTGTAGCAAGACGGACCGCTTCGCTTTCGCTCCCATCAGAAAGCAAGGTCCCGCACATAGAAACGCCAGGGGGACTGGAATGCAGCAACAAAACACTTCCGTCTTCGCATGTTCCGAGAGAAAGCCACACATGGCCTTTCATGCTGACAATATCACCGGCCAGAAATTTTTCCGGTCTTTCCATATATTCTCCAAATCCCAACTCACTTAAGGTTTTTGCCATGTCAACAGATTTATAAACATAACCCGTGTGTCCGCTCTCCGATTCCAACACATTGTAGATCAGCCATCCGATGTAACCGGAGCAGTCCAACCCATTCATAATCTCATAACGATGTTCTTCCATGTTATATGATTCCGTCTGGAGTTCTGCAAATTCTGCCCAATCCGGGTATAGGCCGATGGTTGTGGCACCGACACCGGCACCGGTATCTTCTTCGTTCCAGCCGCCTCCCCAGATATACATGGTGCTTCCTACCGGCAGAAGCGCAGTTTTAAGAAGCATTCCCATTGTAACATTTTCTTTCTCTTCCTTTTGCACAGCATCCACAACTTCTGTCGTTTCTGTCTCCGCAGTTTCCTCAACTGCATCCGGTTCATTTTCCGCAATCTTTGTTTCATCCAAAGAACTCGTTCCCACTTCAAAAGAATCAGGATCCATAACATTAATTACCATATCCGGTTCCTTAACCTTACACCCTGTTAATAGCAGGATCATTATCAGCACTAATATATTACAGCGTCTGCTCATTTATACCACCATCTGACACGCAAATACAAATGCCTGACTTACGCCAGGCATTCAAACTCATTTATGTTTGGGTTACTTATCTGTTTTGCCGTTTCAACTCTTCGATCTCGTCAAACACAACATCATTCAGTACTTTGATGTAGGTTCCTTTCATTCCGGAGGAACGGGATTCAATCACACCCGCACTCTCAAATTTACGAAGAGCGTTGACGATCACAGATCGGGTAATTCCCACGCGATCCGCAATCTTGCTGGCCACAAGGATGCCTTCCATACCATTCAGCTCATCAAAGATATGAGTAATTGCTTCCATCTCCGAGAAGGATAACGTACTGATAGCAGACTTCACTACCGCAACCTTACGATTTTCCTCTGCGCTCTCCTCATTTACCGCACGCAGCATTTCAAGGCCCACCACTGTGCTTCCGTATTCACACAAAATAATATCGTCAATATCATACTGATGGTCACATTTATAGATAAACAGTGTGCCTAGTCTCTCAGCAGCAATCTCAATGGGGCAGATGATCGCCTGGAATTTACGGACATCTATGGTCTCAAAGCCAAGAGTCTCAAGGTTCACATTTTCTTTGGTGGAAAGCACAGCGAGCAGTCGCTCATTGAGCATGGGATCAATAAAACCTCCCACGTTCTCTTCCAACAACTCATTGATGGACTCAATCCCTTCACACTTCCCTATTCCAAGCACTTTACCCTTACGGCTGATTACAAGCACATTAGAGTTCAGGATCTCGCGCATTACTTTGCAGATATCATTAAATACCACTTTACTGGAATTGTTGTTGTGCAATAATTTGCCGATTTTTCTTGTCTTATCCAATAATTGTACGCTGCTCATACGCATTCCTCCTAAAAACTTGTAACAGGTTCCCTGTTCATCCTTTGTTTTTCACTATTGTACCACAAATAAATTCAGTTTTCAATGCGTATTCTGCAACTTTTTTCTGATTTCATTCAATTAACTTAAAAATTCTGACATTATTCCAATTCCGCCATCATTATCGGGCGAATATTTTCTCAATTTTCTTCGGATCCAGCCTGCGTAACAAACCCACAATGTTCATCCATACACACCAGCTTATTGCCCTTTTCCAAAAGCATGTTGCCGCACTGTGGACATTTCCGGCCTGACGGTTTCTGCCATACCATGAAACTGCAGTCCGGATTATCAATACAGCCATAATACTTTCTGCCCTTTTTTGTCTTCTTGATTACAATATCCTTGCCACACTGAGGGCAAACGATACCTATTTTTTCAAAATAAGGCATGGTATTGCGACATTCCGGAAATCCGGGACATGCCAGGAATCTTCCGTGAGGCCCGTACTTAATCACCATCTTACGGCCGCAAAGCTCACAGTCCTCATCGGACTCCTCATCTGCGATCGTAATATGTTCCAGCTCCTTCTCCGCATTTTTTACTGCTTCATCCAGGTCAGGATAAAAATTTTTAACTACTGTCTTCCACTTGACGGTTCCCATCTCCACACCATCCAACAGGGCCTCAAGGTTTGCGGTGAAATTTACATCTACAATGGCAGGAAATGCATCCTTCATCATGTTGTTCACAACTTCGCCAAGCTCTGTCACATAAAGATTTTTATTCTCTTTCACCACATAACGGCGTGCAAGAATGGTTGTGATTGTGGGCGCATAGGTACTGGGGCGTCCGATGCCCAGTTCTTCAAGAGCACGCACTAAGGTTGCCTCCGTATAATGTGCCGGTGGCTGTGTAAAATGCTGACGGGGATCAAAGGAGATAAATTCTAACACATCTCCACATTTTAACTCAGCAGACAGAAGATTTTCTTCTTCTTTGTCTTCTTCACGTGAATAGACACTCATAAATCCGTCAAACGTACATCTGGATGCAGCCACACTGAAAATGTGCTCTCCGGCTTCGATGCGCACGGAAGTAGTCTCATACCGAGCAGCGGTCATACAGCTTGCAGTAAACCTCTTCCAGATCAGCTGATAGAGTCGGAACAGATCTCTCGGAAGCTGATCTTTTATATCTGCCGGTCTCTTACTCAGATCTGTAGGGCGGATTGCTTCATGGGCATCCTGAATCTTCTGATCATTTTTCTTATCTGCAAACGCCTCAACCGCATATTCTTTTCCGTAATTGCCGCTGATATATTCCTGCGCCATTTTCATTGCTTCTTCAGACACGCGGGTGGAATCAGTACGAAGATAAGTGATCAGACCTATCGTACCTTCCCCTTTCATATCCACACCTTCATATAGCTGTTGGGCAAGACGCATGGTTTTCTGTGTAGAAAAATTCAATACCTTGCTGGCTTCCTGCTGAAGTGTCGATGTGGTGAATGGCAGGGGCGCCTTCTTGCTGCGCTCTCCTGTTTTAACATCCGCAACCTTAAACTCTGCGCCTATCAGGTTCTTTACAATAGCGTCAGCCTGTTCCCTGTTGTTTACAGCCTGCTTACCGGCCTTCGTGCCGTAATACTTTGCCGTCAAAGGATGCTTCTCATCAGCCGCCTTAAGATTGACATCAACAGACCAGTACTCTTCCGGTATAAATGCATTGATCTCCTCTTCCCTGTCACAGATAATGCGAAGTGCTACAGACTGTACTCTTCCTGCACTCAGTCCTCTCTTTACTTTCGCCCACAGCACCGGTGAAATCCGGTAACCAACCATACGGTCCAGAATACGCCTTGCCTGCTGTGCATCAACAAGATCCATGTCAATCTCTCTTGCATTCTTCAGGGATTCCTTCACCGCATTTTTGGTGATTTCATTGAAAGTAATGCGGTATACCTTCTTACCTTCCAGTTTCAGAGCATGCATCAGATGCCAGGAAATTGCCTCTCCCTCTCTGTCAGGGTCGGTTGCCAGATAGATTTTCTCTGCCTTTTTTACTTCCTTGCGGAGAGATGCCAATATGTCACCTTTTCCTCTGATGGTAATATATTTGGGTTCATAGTCATTCTCAATATCTACGCCCAACTGACTTACCGGCAGATCTCTCACATGACCATTGCTGGCTGCCACCTGGTAATTAGCCCCCAAAAACTTCTTTATTGTCTTCACCTTTGCAGGTGACTCTACGATAACTAAATATTTTGCCATTTGCTATCCCCTTGCCAAAATAGTCCAACTGTAATCGACAACCACTATACACCAAAAAATTTTATCGCGCAAGCTAAACTTTTATTCTTAAAAATTTTTTAATTAATTGAATGCAATTATTTATAGAAGAAAAACAGCATAAAACTAATTCTTCACACGCAAAAACGGAACGCACAAAACGTTCCGTTTTCAACCCGGCACTTATTTCAAAGTATTATTCCGATTACTCTGCGGCGTTCGTTTCCTCTGCAACAACCTCAGCAGCCTCAACCACTTCTGCAGCTACAGGCTCCTCTTTCGGCATAGCTGTTCCGCAGGTGGCACAGAATGCAGCAGTGCTGGAAACCTCTGCTCCGCATCCGGGACAAACCTTAACACCTTTCACTCTGCGGATCTCGCCCTGCAGACGGGTAATCTCTTCAAAAGCAGCGTCGATCATCTGGTTTCTCTCAGTAATAACACTGTTGTCAGGATTCTCCCTGTTCTCATACATATAACGTCCCAATTCATTATAATGCTTTTCAATCAGATTCTCCTGGGCATTAATCTTGCTGTTAAGACTGGTAACCTCAGCAATTTCTTTCGCCTTATTCACTGCGTCCTTACTCTTGTCAGAAACGGTCTTTTTTAAATTGTTAAAAAAATCCATAACAGTTTCTCCTTTCGGTATCATATAGTACGATTATACTATTTAAAACAAAACAATACAATAGATTTTCTCATATCTTTTTGTCAAAAATGGATAAAAAAATGGAAAATCCTTAAAATCTCAACAGATTTCAAGGACTTCTTAGGGTTGGGCTATTCAAAATAGTCAACAGCTGATAGGGGAATCGAACCCCTGTTTCCGCCGTGAGAGGGCGGCGTCTTGACCGCTTGACCAATCAGCCATATCTGTACCGCATCTGCGGTACTTGCTTATAATAATACATGTTCTAAAAAAAAGCAAGAACTTTT
>JAZNMF010000130.1:0-57097 GCA_045579545.1 Acetatifactor sp.
CGGCACTGACAAACACGTTGTCCCACTTGTAGGGAAGCTCGTTTGCGATGCCGTCGTAGAGAAGATCATTGGTGGTTAAGTTTTCCACCTTGAACTTCAGCACTTCGCCCAGCTTTTCATAGCCGTCCCGAACGTTGATCCGCAGGCTTACCGTGACGGTGTTCTTAAAGGAAACATCCACTTCATAGTAGCCGTAGACCTGATCGCCGGGCAGCATGCCATTTACCGCAAACCGTTCTCCGTCGTGGGCATTGTCTCTGTAGAGACTGACCGCTCTTGGCTGCGCTCCGGAGTCTGCCAGATACTCAGGCAGTTCCACTGTTGCGCTGTTAGCAGCTGCGTGAACACTCACTGCTTCTTTCGCAGTAAAAATACAGCTTAACACAAACAGAACCGCTAACGCTAAAATGGCAACGTTCACTGCTTTTCTTGCTTTCACCTTATCCCTCCTTAAATCTTATTGCAAAACTATGCATTTTAATTACAACACATTTTAATCCGGCTGGAAATGGATAATTTCTTTAGAAAACAAAAAATCCATGGATAATTTCGATAATCATGGATTTTTTTAACAAAATATTCTGTTTTTGTTTACATCAAGATTACATTTGTCAAATTTTGCGAATTATCCGACAATATTCAACTTTTCTGATACTCCGTTGGACTGACTCCCATCTTATTCTTGAAGTATCTGGAGAAATAATAAATATCCTTAAACCCGCACTGCTGTGCCACCTCGGTCACGCTTAATCCCTTCTCCTCCAACAGGCTGGCTGCATGAAGCAGCTTCAAGTGACTCAGATACTGATGAAGCGGCATACCGGTGGATTTCTTTACTATACTGCTCACATAGTTGGGATGGAACCCGAACTTCTCACCGATTTCTTTGTTGGTCAGCGGCACCATATAATTGTCATGGATATAATTTATAATCTTAACCGCCGACTCTCCCTGGGAACGGCTGATGGAATCACTTCCATGCTTTACGCAGGTGATAAGGATGTCAGTGAGCATACTGCTGAGCTCCAGTTCAAAAAAATTGAATCTGTGAGAATATTCATATTCCATCTTAACCAGCTTTCGGTGGATCACCTGCAGGTCTTCCACATATGCGACGCCGTTCAGCATCTTCACATCTTCAAACACCACATTTTCCACCATGTCGTCCCGGACAAAGGAGTCTCTTGTCACGGGAAAGATGGGAATTGCCAGACCGGCGTTTAAAAAGGTATAGTCAAAATTAACCGCCAGATACCTGACATACTCCTTCGGTGTGTGAAGGCAATATTCCACGCCCGCATTTATAATCAGAACACTTCCTTCCCGCATCTCATACAGGCGACCTCCGCTCTCAATCACGCTTAATCCCTCACAGGTATAGAAAAGCCTGGCGTCATACGGAACGACGGGATGACTTTGCGCCTCTGAATCCAAGGAATAGTATCTCACATATCTTGCAAAGGGTTTTATTTCACGAAATAACATTTTACCCCTCCCAAATCTTTATTTTGTACAAATTTATATTTACTTTTTCCATTTATATTTATATTATAACATGGTACAAAAGATATAGAAAGTACAAATCGAAAGGAAAAGCATATGATTACAAGAAAACAGCAAAGAACAGCAAAAATAGGTGTATTTGCAGTGGCTCACGCCACTTACTGGGACCAGTTTGAAGGTCTGTATGACAATATTATGGGATATCACAGAGATTTCCTGAAGCTGGTGGAAGAAAACGAGGTTGAGGTAGTGGACTTCGGTATGATCGACAGCTCCCAGAAGGCTTATGAGGCTGTGAAAGAGATTGCCGGCTCCGGTATTGATCTGCTTCTGTGCAACATGGCCACCTACGCAACCTCCTCCGTCTTTGCACCAATCATGAGAGAGGCAACGGTGCCCGTTGTCCTTGTGGCGCTTCAGCCCCTTGAGAAACTGGATTACACTAAGGCCAGCACCTTTATGCAGCTGGAAAATGACAACATCTGTTCCGTTCCGGAGTTTACCGGAGTAGCCATCCGTCTGGGCAAGAAGGTGCAGGACGTGATCATCGGCACTCTTTACAACGACAAGGAAGCACAGGCCGAGCTTGCAAAATGGTGTGACATCGCCAAGGTTCTCCACGCTCTGAAGGGCGCAAGAATGGGTCTCATGGGACACTCCCTGGAAGCTATGTACGACATGCACGCAGATCCCACCGCTGTCTCTGCCGCTTTCGGTCTTCACGTTCCCCTTCTGGAGATCGACGATGTGCTGGAAGTGTATGAGACAGTAACCGAGGAAGAGATTCAGGCTAAGATCAAAGTGATCGACGAGGAATTCGATATGCCCGAGCCCAAGTCCGACCCTGTTACCTTAAAGCTTACGGATGCCGACAAGTATCAGGCAGCCAAGACCGCAGTGGCCCTTGACAAATTTGTGGAAAAATATGAGCTCACCGGCCTTGCTTATTATTATGAAGGCGGCGCAGAAAGCCTTCACAGAAAGGTTGCCACCACCTTTATCGTGGGCAACTCTATCTTAAACGCACAGGGCATCCCCATGTGCGGCGAGTTCGACATCAAGACCTGTATCGCCATGCTGATCATGGACAGATTAAACATCGGCGGAAGCTTTGCAGAGTTCCATCCCTTCGACTTCAGCGAAGACTTTATCCTGGTTGGACATGACGGACCTCATCACCTTGCCATCGCAGAGGGTAAGCCCGTTCTTCGAAGCCTGAAGAAATATCACGGCAAGCCCGGCAGCGGTGCCTCCGTAGAATTCAAGATCAAGGAAGGCCCCATCACCATGCTGGGCATCACCCAGACCGGTGACGGCAAGTTTAAGTTCGTGATTGGTGAGGGAATCTCCAAGAAGGGACCCATCCCTCCTACCGGTAACACCAACACAAGAGGCTTCTTCGAACCTACCACCAAAGAATTTATCAAGAAGTGGGTTATGGAAGGACCTACCCACCATTATGCGTTGGGGATCGGTCACCACGCAGATACCATCGCGCAGATTGCCGATATTCTGGGTATTGAGTATGTGATTGTAAGATAACGTAGGTTTCCGGATTTTTCAGGATTGTCAAATCCCGGAAACCCGAATGATATGAATCGTATGTCTGAAAGGAGAATCTTTCTATGTTTCGTTCTGTTACCTTAGAAATGAGTTTAAAGCCTTTTAAAAAAATTGATGAATCCTCCATCAGAGAAGTCTGCTCCCGAATCTTTGACCAGTGGCATCATCTGATAAAGAACCGTGAAGTGATCTCCGTGATGCTGTGGGTAGGCGACGGCTGCGAGATGATCGACTACACCGGAGATCTTGACAAGGAGTTTGAGTGGGCTTACTTTGTGGGCACCGCCAACCTGCCTCTGGTAGGCGACCTCCCCCAGGAGACCAGCCTCCACGAGAGATCACAGTTATACACCGAGCATCCGGTAAAAATGACCTACAGAATCTTAAAGCAGATCATTGCCTGCATCAAGGAAGAGGGTAGGAAGCGTTATCCCAACGCCCGCATCCGCGTGGGCGAGACCTTTGATATCGGTCCTGAGTTTGCCATTGCCGACTTCAAATATCACCGCCATCCGGAGAGCTGTTCCGGCACCGGCGCCAGCGGATTCGGTTTTGTGGATCCCACCATCCTGTTAAACGGCGACGATTATCCTTATGCCGCTTATCCGGGCGGTCTGCCTGATAAGACTCCCATGGGCACCCTGATGGGCGCTCAGGCCAATGTGTTTTTGAAGGATATGGATTTTGATTTCCTGTGGCTCTCCAACGGCATGGGCTTCTGCAACGAGCCCTGGAGCGAAAAAGGCAAGATTTACGACGGAAAACAGTTCTATCCCGAGAAATTGCAGGACACCAAGAAGAAAATATTCCTATTTTGGAAGCTGTTCCGCGACGAATGTCCCGATTTCCCCATAGAAACCAGAGGAACCAACTATTCCGCAGGTATGGACTATGCCAGCGACGGCGTGCCCCTCTATGACATTTACAACGGCGATTTCAATATGACACCGCCTCCCAACTCCCCCTGGGCCGCCATCAACGATGACATGGGTATCGAGATCTTAGGGCAGCTGACCAGAAATGCCACCCTGCCCGGTAAGGACTACATGTTCCGTTACTACCTGCACGATCCCTGGTGGGTCAACTCTCCCTGGTACGACAGATACGAGGGTTATCCCCACGACATTTATATCCCTATGTCCCTTTCCCGCATTGACGAGGAGGGTAAGACACAGAGTCCCACTCTGTTTAACATTCTCTCCATCGACAACAGCTGGGGCGGCATGCCGGACAACTGCGTACTGGAGCCCCTTCCCCACATCCTGAAATCAGAGAAGGATGCCCCGGACGAGGCAGCTCCTCTGGTGCTGGTATACCCCATGCGGGAGTACACTACTTCCCATGATGCCGACCTTCTGGAGGAAATGTACTTTGGTGACCGCTTCCTGCGGGACGCTTTGAACGTAGGATTCCCTATGGCTTCTGTGGTTTCCACGGACAATTTTGTCAAGCACTGCGCAGAGGGCAAAGCTGACATTTACAGCAAATCTGTTCTGGTAGTCCCTGCCGCCTTTGACAACGATGAGGCCAAGGCAGCACTGGCAGACTATGCCGCAAAGGGCGGCAAGCTGATCGTATACGGCAGCACCAAAGCTCTGGCAGGCGTAAGCTTCCCCTGCCATAAAGCAGACATTGCCGGCGAAGCATCCCAACTGTTTGACGCCTTTGCAGACTACGGATACGAAATCAACTTCGCGAAGAAGGCGGAAAACTCCGCCCTTCCCACCATGACCCTGCACCGCTTTGACAATGCCATGATGTTCAATGTATACAACCGTGACACTACCGTCCAAAGTAAGCTGCGTTTCCCCTTAGGCGCACCTGTGATCAACGGTTACAACACTTACATTGAAGATGGCTTTGCCACCTATCAATTCCCCCGCAGCGTGCACGGCGAATGCCGCGTATTCGTAAAACAGGATTCCGGCGTGGTAAGAGCCAGAGACATGTCTCCCGGCAACACAAGATACCATAGAAAAATGTGCATCACCGGCCTGGAAAATGCAGAAGTTTCTCTCTTCCCGGAAAGCCACGGCACCAAAGACTCTATCGTAGCGATCCTGGAGCAGAGCCACTTCACCCCTCATGCCCAGGAAGGCTGGGAGGTAGTGGAGGATCCCGAATTGGGCACCTACCTGCACAAGAAGAATGTGTCCGGCACTATTTACTTCCTCATGCCCAGTAAAAACTGATAAAAAAGATTTTCTATTGCGAAGCAGAAAGGCTGCGGCACCATGGACGAAACGTCTGTGGAGCCGCAGCCCTTATCTTGAATACTATTAGTCAAAAAAGGACTCCATCTTTTTATTATTTTATTGCTTTAATTTGTAGATTCTCGTTTTATTCGCACCTTCCGCAACGATAATGCCATCATCTATCATTTGCGAAAGAATCTCTTTTGTCCGGCTGGGTTTTAATCCCAAAAGGGTTGCTATATCACAACTTTTCGCTGAAACATGGTCTGTCAGATATTCAATGATCATTTCCTTTTTAGCCACGGTTTTTATCGCCGCTTTTTTATCGCCGCTTTTTATCGCCGTTTTTTTATCGCCGTTCTTTCCAAGTACAAGTGTCAATGTAACCCGATCCGGCTCAAATGATTCAGAAATCGTCGGTTCTGACCAGCCTTGCTCTCGCCAAACCAGCAAAATATTGGGAATCCCGCTTCCGGCACGCTCACCAATATCAATTAAGTTAAACATTTTTAACATGGCTCCGTTTCTTGGATCAGAGATACCGCCACTTTTCGCCGTGTCAATTTCAATGCGAAAACCGCCGGGATTTGACAGAGTAATTGAACCTCTTTTCTTTATGATCACCAAACCCTGTCTACCGTAGTAATCAGCGTTGACAAGGCAATTCGCCAAAGCTTCACGTAATGCTTGATGTACCGCCGTATCATCCACTCTATTCCCACCATCCATTTGAAACGGTACTTTTATATCTTGTATCAGCTTGTTATAAACACGGAAATAAAAGTCATAAACATTGCCACTCCAATCGCCGGACGAAGATATAATTCGATCCGTCCAACGGGTATCTGCTTCATACTGTTCCTGATAATCGAGAAAATAGGCATTGTATTCGCGGACGATATCATATTCATTACCGAACATAAGCAGTCCCGCAGAGGTTGGATGCTTTTTCCCATCTGTTCCGATACCGATGGCCCCAATTCTCAGAAGAAAATCTTCATCCTCCAATGCCTCCCACACATGACCGGGGCGGGAGAGTCGCATCCTTTGGCGAAAACTGCGGACACTCTCTTTATTAAACACGCTCATATCCATCTCACTCAACACAATCATATCCTGAGTTTTCACGGAGGCATCCCGAACCATGGCCTGATATTCTTCTTTCGTACAGCGATAGTCACCCTCACCGTTACGACGATAAGTGCAGAGAGGATTACCATCTACATAGACCGGCTTATATGAACGCTCGGCACGTGGAACATTAATTACAACGATACGATTGCCATCCACTTCCTGCACATACACATCTTTGGAGGATAAAATATTAACACTGGTCTTATTTGGATTATTCGCAATATCCCAAAACTCCCTGATCAATTTATCCGGATCAGGAAGATCTACTGTATGTAATGATTTGTCCGGCCATTCCTCTACACCAAGCAGAATAATCCCTCCAAAAGTATTGGCAAATGCCGAATAAGTCTCCCATATACTTTTCGGCAAACCTCCCATAGCCTTTTTAGCTTCAATACGATTATTTTCACGATATTTTTCAAGATGATCGAAGTCTATCACTATTCATCCTCCCAGATTTTAGAAACATCTATTACCTTCATTTATTATATCCCAGAAATAGCTTGATTACAACAAAAATACAGTCCCGGTTTCCCCACCTAAAAATACCCTGAAGCATAGTAATAGGGCGGTAGCCAAGAGGATACCGCCCCAACTATTGACAAAGAGCCAAAGTTTCCTATGAAGTTTTCTTACCAATATCTCTTCCAATCCGGATTAGTGAGTCTGAGAAGTGCCTCCAGATAGAAGTAGTCACCGTAGAGAGCACAGCCTTCGATGCCCAGACCAAAAGGTCTTGCACCGGTACAGCCCCAGAAGAGACCGTCGTAATACTGGCCGTTCTTATTGGTTTCACCGGTGTAACCGTCAATGATCGCCTCAACAAGCATACATGCCGCATTGTAGTAAATCTCTCTGTCAGGATCGTTCTCGTCCATATAGTTGAGAGCTTCCAGCATACCACAGGCAGAAATTGCGCCGGCAGAGGTATCTACAGGTTCGTCTCCATCCACGAAATCATAATCCCAATAGGGAACGTTATTTTCGGGAAGATGATTGAGCATGAATGCAATCTGGTCCTTCTGAACCTTCAGGAAGGAATCATCACCGGTGTAGTCATAAGCCACAGGGAAACCGTAGATTCCCCATGCATGACCTCTTGACCAGGTGGATTCGTCGCGATGTCCCTGGAAGGTCACGCCCTTTACGGGAGCATGGGTATCAATATCAAACTGATAGTGATGATAAGAGGAACCGTCCTCACGGATGAGAAGGTCTCTGGTCGTCTTGTTCTGATTGTAGGCAGCCTCAGTAAATCCCACATTATCAAATTCCTCGCCTGCCCAGAAAAGTAAAGGCACATTCATGAGTGTATCCATCATGGTACGGCAGGCCCATTCTTCCGTTGCGCTGAGAGGCGAACGCAAAATAAACTTACCTCTCTGTGTATAGGCCATATTATAGAAATGCCTTGCAGCATTGTGCGCAAGCTCCTTGGCTTCCTCATTACCTGTGCGCTTATAGATTGCCACACAGGAGGGAGAAAATGCAAATCCCACATCATGGCTGTTCATATCATATTTGGGATCTCTTCTGCGCTTAAAACGCTCCTGATAGGAGGGAATGTGACCAATAGCGGTATCTAAGAATTTCTGCTCGCCGGTAAGGTCATAGGCAAGCACCAGACAGCCTGTGAGCATACCGCTCTGCCAGTTGTTGTTCTCGCCCATCTCATACAGATGATAGCAATTTTTACGCATGTTCTGAGGGAAGTTGTCCGCATAAAGTTCCAGCTTTGCGGCCAGCTTGCCTGTTGCTTTCTCAATAGCCTTCTGAAGCTTTTCAGGAGCTATTGAATGGTCTCCCTTAAATCTCTCGGGATTGTTGATCTTAATGTCATTTCTACCGATCATTTTGTTGCCTCTCTTTCTTTATGTTTTTATAAATGATTCATTAATATACATAGACCGGCTTCTGTTTTCCCCAGATTACGATCGGTGTATCACTCAGAATGTGAAGGGCAAATTTCTTGCCGACAGGTGCACCCTTCTTTGCCAGAGATGACCTGTTAAAATAAATGGCATCACCGTCAATATACTCACCCGAAGCAAAATCTACTGTCCTTGTGGTAAACCTGGGTAATTCGATTTTGATATGAGAAATATTCTCAGATCTGTCATCAAAATACAGGCTTGCATATACAACGGGATCTGAGTTGGACGGATTCAGGAATGTAAACTTGCACTCTTCCCAGGTCACATCTCCAAAGAACCATGACTTTGCTCCCATCTCCTTTGAAAGCTCCTTGGCTCTGTCAAGCATCAGCTGCTTGCCGTTGGGCGCCGGCTTGTAAGGAAGATCCATGATCACATGGCCGTGTCCTCCGGTCAGAATCTCCTGCACATCCAAATCGTACATCAGAGTCCTGTTGAAATCAAAATACACATCAATGGTGCGATAGAAAATATCTTCCTCTACAGGAGCCAGGCACACTGTAGGGTTGATGATCTTGTGACATCTGATACTTCCGCCGCAGAAACCGTGATGGGCGATCTGAAGCATATCTGACTTCAGGTACTTACCGTATCTCTCTGCCAGACGGGAGTCTTCCATATAGTTGTCCGCACACCAGAGGATACTCTGTCCCTCAATGAACATCTTGAACACTACAGACAGGTTATTTCCCTCACAGGGATAGTAGCAGGTGTCATCCAGGCAGCAGATGGTCTCCAGTCTTGCATTGCCGAACTGATAGATCTGGCCGGTATGAGGCCTGATCACGGGCACGCCGCTCTCTGCAATATACTTCTCCATCCTATCCAGATAAGGGATCTCACCTACAAGATCGGGGATATTCTTTGCAAAATCCACTTCCTCATTGCCGGGGAAGTTGTACAGGAAATACTGAACCTCCACCTCTTCGCGATACTTCTCCCAGAACACCAGGAAACATCTGTAATGATCCACATGGGCATGGGTAAGAATCCATCCGGCAATCACCGGCTTTTCATCCGGGGACTGTTCTTTCAGAACCGCCAGCAGCTTATCGGCATCCGGCTCAAACTCACAACCGCCGTCAAAAACGATAAATCTGCCGTCGCGCAGTCTGATTACATAGGAGAGACCGAAGTCTTCCAGGTCAATCTGTGTCAGCAGAGAGGTAGTCCGGTCTTCTCCTGCCTGATCTTTAAAAGCAAGATATGCGCTGTTTCTTTCCCCTACCAGACGAAGTTCCCCTGCACCCGGATAAAAACTCAGATAAATTGCTGCTTCGCCCATTGTATAAAGGACAAAAACGTTGTCTGTTCCGAAGCTGTGGGTTGATTCCTTAACATATCCCATCGCTTCAAGGGCTGCCATGTAGCTTTCTGCATCAGCCGCAGCCACATCTTTCAGGCTGATCACCGTGCAGTCCGGACCCTGTGTCTCCTGATAGAGCAGTGTGCCGAAATCAATGTCCGGCACCTGTCCGATTACATTTTTGAAACCGTGTAAAACCATAATATAACCTCTTAATACAAATTATTTTTTACCAATATCTCTTCCAATCGGGATTAATATATCTCATGATGGCTTCCAGATAGAAGTAGTCGCCGTACATAGCACACTCATCAATTGCCATATCATGAGGCAGGGAAGCTGTGGTGTGGTAAATCACACCGTCGTACTCCTTTCCCATATCTCCGGTACACTTGTCGATGGTTGCCTCCAGGATCTGTGCTGCAGCGCTCTCGAAGATCTTCTTCTGAGGAGCATCATCAGGCAGATACTTGCACATTTCCATCATACCGCAGGCTGCGATTACACCGGTGGAGCTGTCGCGGGGCTGCTCATCCTGCTTGGTGAAGATCAGGTCCCAGTTGGGAATCAAGTCCTCGGGCAGGTGATTTAACAGGAAGTATGTAACATCTCTGTGAAGATCAATCAATCTCTCATCTTTGGTGTAGGAATAAGCGATAGGGAAACCAAGAACACCCCATGCGTGGCCTCTTGCCCAGGTGGAATCATCCGCATAGCCCTGGAAGGTCAGTCCCTTCACAGGCTCGTGTGTCTCCACATCCATCTGATAATGGTGGAAAGAGGAGGCATCCTCTCTGATCAGGTATTTTTCGGTAAAGTCTGTCTGAGCGATGGCTGCTTCGGTATACTTCTGCTCGCCGGTCTCATTTGCCGCCCAGAACAGAAGAGGGATATTCAGCATGGTGTCCATCATGGTACGGCAAGCCCACTCCTGATCTGCTCTTCCTGCAGATCTGATGATAAATTTGCCCTTCTGGGAATAGCTTTTATTGTAAAAATACTCTGTGGCATCCAGGGCGGTCTGATATGCTTCCTTGTCGCCTGTCACTTTATAAGCTGCCACACAGGAGGGAGAGTAAACAAAGCCCATGTCATGGCTGTCAACACTTACTCTGTTATCCAGTCTCTCTCTGTAGGTCTTCACCTGTGCCTCTGCGGCCTCGCGGAATTTCTCCTTGCCGGTGAGCTCATAGGCAAGCCAGTAAGCTCCTGTGTGCATACCGGTGATCCAGTTGTTGTTGGCACCAAAAGGATATTTGAATTCTTTGGAGCAGGTACCTGCAAACTCATAGCCATGCTCATCAATCCACTGCTCCAGCTTTGCTGTTGCGGCAGCGATGGCCTTGTCCAGCTTCTCCTTGGGAATCCTGTGCTCCTTTGCAAAACGCTCCGGATTGTTTAATGTGATTTTCTGTGTTACCATTTTATTTCCTCCTTTTATTACCCTTTTATCTTAAATTTTAATTACCAATTATTGAATTACTTCCACTCACAGAAGTCAATTTCTGTTAAAATTTCAAAGTAACCTGTAAGATACTCAAACTGTTCTTTGATCTGTTCGTCTGAGCATTCTCCTAATTCCACTGCCGTGCGGTAAGCGATCTCCCACAAATTCCTCTCTCCGTCAGCCCAAAACAGGGGCACGTTCAATCTGCCGTTCCAGGCGGGTATGTAACCTCTCTTCCACAGATCCGTGCGGTCACTGAACGTCAGGCAGCCAAGCACCCTGCGGACCGGAACGCGATGGCCCTTCTCCTGTGCATAATCAGGCATGGGCTCATTTTCCTCAGCCGGCCTCTCAAAAGTCAGATCGCTGCAGATCTTCTTTAAAGAGTATAACGCTCTGTCGCCTGCTTCCGCAAGCATTTTCTTTCTTCTGTCAGAGGGCTCTTCTGCCACCTTTCGCTCCGTCTGCTTGCGGATCAGCTCCTCCAGAAAGACGCAAGTATCTTCATCGGCATCGGCGAGACCGTACAGGTAAGTACCGATGATCACCGCATTTCTCTTCAAAAATTCCGGATCGATCCTGTCAGGGCGATCCATGGAGGAGTGATAAGACAGGCAGGGTGATGCCACCATGGCAAAGGTAGGCACCTCATACACCGGATCTGCGATAATATTGTCAGTGGCAATGTTAAATGCCTCGTGCCGGCATACATGCTTCTTGCCGGTATACTCCATATACATGCGGTCTATCTCCTCAATGGCCGCATCGGTAAAGGCCCAGTTGGCAAAAGGGTCGTATCTCAGGGAATTGGTTGCATTGTCCAGCTTCTCGCAGCCGATCATATCCGCAACCGCTCCGCAGAGCATCTTTCTCTCCGGATAATGAGCGCACATATAACCCATGGAGCCTGTGCATTCCCGTCCCATAGCAATGCGGATGGTTCTCTTGGGTCTGGGCAGAACGCCTTCTGCGACAGCCTCCTGAAAACACTCCATCAGCTCCAGCAATGCCGCTGTTCCGGATGCGTTGTCATTGGCGCCGGGCTCATACAAATGGCCGTAGCCGAACACCTCCGGCAGGGAGGGATCCTCGCCCACCAAAGCACCGGATACGGTATAAAGCACGCTGTCAAAGCTCTCGGTCTTCACATTCGCAAACAGCGTTACCGGTCCTGCCTCCATCAGTTCATGGAGACGCTTTGCTTTTCTCGGAGTTAACTTAAACGCAACCACGCCGTAGCACTCCTCATTGCCCAATCCTTCCCAGGGACAGTCGTCATAAAAGTCTTCCTTGGTGGGTCGGATGCCGGGAATCAGCGGAACGGATTCGGAAAGGATCCCTGCCGCTCCCGTGCGGGATGCAAATTCAGCCGCCTTCCAGGCGGGCTCATCTATCAGCAAAAACTTTCCTTTGTAGCGGTCATCTTCCGGGATTGCGGACAAATCTGTCAGGCATACCACTTCCCCCTCAATACCTCCCTCAGGTGTGGAGGCCGAGCTCGACACAATAGAACAGGGCATTTCGTCGTGATCCGCAAAAATCTCTCCGTCAGGTGTCTTCAGAACAGCGTACTCGCAATGCCAGCCCTTAGGCATTCCCCAGTCGCCGTATCTCGCCTTTCCGTCCGCGGTCAGAGGTAGCTTCTCCACCTGCTCCAGCTTCATGGCTTTCATGGTATCTGCACAGTAATCTGCGGTTTTAAGGCTTTCTCTGTGGGAAAACCAGCGGTCTGTCTCATATATTTTAGTGATCTTTTCCAGACAGCGCTCTGCGTCAAACTTCCTGTCAATCAATTCCATCAATTGCTTCCAGTCCATTTTTGTCCTCCTTATTCACTCAATATCTCTTTATATTTTCCGGGCGTAACGCCTTCTTTCTTCTTGAACGTCCGGATAAATACATGACTGCTCAAAAATCCAACCTGCTCTGCAACCTCCTGAACGGAGTATCCTCCCTGAACTATCAGCTGCTTTGCCTGAGAAATCCTGATGGTTGCGATGTAATCAAGGATAGAAATTTCATATCTTTCCCGGAACAGCCTGGACAGATAGGCTCCCTGAATCTTCATCTTTTCCCCAAGCATATTAACGGACAACTGCGGATTGTTGTAGTGTGCCTCTATGTATCTCCTTGTCTTCTCAATCACATCTTCATTGACATCGGCCGGCTCCATGTCGGAGAGATATCTGTATCCCAGATCTTCCTTTGCCTGACGGTAAGCTTTCCGGATCTCCGACATCCCCTTGAACGGTTCACTTAATCCGATGGTAAGAACTACCTGATAATGCTCCTCACAGAAATCCTGTCCCTGTTTTATCGCCTGCCTGAACTGCTCCATATCCTTTGACAGCTCCGTAAGCAGCACATAATGATCTTTCTCTAAAGAAACCATATATCCTTTGCCGCATCCGCCGGAAAGTTCTTCCAGAATGTTGCGGATCACAAAATCCCTGAGATCATCCGTATCTTCTTTCAAAGCCTCTGCGCGAACAACGCACACGCAGTAATTCTCCCACGGGATATCAACTCCGTTCTGGGACAAAACCTCTTTGTCCGTTCCGGTTACATCCATTTTTCCTTCCAGTAGATTGGTGAGAAACCATTCCCTGCGGATCTGCTTGTCCTCGTTCAGCTTCTTTTCATTATTTCGCAGGAAAGACATGATGTAGGAAAATTCGCTTTCCCCTTTCCCATTAAATCCTTCCCCGTTTTTTCCCTTCAGAAAACTCATAAGGTCGCTGACCGGGCGATATGCTT
Source organism: Acetatifactor sp. (assembly GCA_045579545.1). GTDB lineage: Bacteria > Bacillota > Clostridia > Lachnospirales > Lachnospiraceae > Acetatifactor. The sequence goes on from JAZNMF010000130.1 coordinate 13,840, forward strand.
TTACTGTGTTACGATATGCCATGAACAGACCGATCAGGATGCTGAGGGCAATTCCGATCCCACAATAAATGCGCAGCCGCACAAGCACCCACCAGAAAGCTCCCTCCAATGCAGCATAGACATAATAACCCTCAAGCGCCCGGGCCTCTTTTATCCGAACCATATGTCCATCTGCGTCAAACCAACTGCCGGACTCATTTTCCCAGATGCCGGAATCCTTCTGATAGAGGGCTCCCATTTCACTGTTTCCCCCAAGAAGCAGCTCCCTGGCTTTATTAAATACCATGAAAAAACTGTCTTCTTTCCCTTCATCCAAGGACAAAAGATCCCTTGCATATTCCGGATTCAGCACCACACCTACCGTGTAACTATATTCTGTGAATTCCTCTCCGTCAACACTCAAAGCCATACACAAATAAGGCTCTTTACTCCCACTATTCATTACATGCCAGTAAGGTTTCTCAGAACCACTTTTGATCACTTTTGAAAATGCTTTCTCAAAGTCTGACCCGGTTGCCTCAGCATAATATGCATCGTAATAGTCTTCTGCCTCCAGTGATGGTCCTTTTGCGGAAACAATCCTATTGTTCCCATAGAAATAAACAAAGACGTCACTGTACTTTTCTTGCGGGTATCTGCCAAGCTCGTCCACAAGCGCCTTCTCAACCGTTTCGGCCTGATCGGGCATATTGACGGCATAAGTCGCATACCTCAGGCACTCTTTCTGCACTATGACGTTATAGCATATTTCCCGCATATCTTCTATTGTCTCATCAAACTTCTCTGCACTCTGATTCAATGAGTTGGACGCAGAATCAAGAATCTGATTTCTGATCACCCGGTCCGCATACCCGAAAACCACAAAGATCAGGATTAAGGGCACGCTGAGCATCAACGCAAAATTCAGGAAGAACTTATAAAAATAACTTTTTCTGCCTTTAAACATACTTCACCCCTATACAGGTTTATTGCATGTCTGCTCAAAGCATGCAAACATTAAACTTTTTAAACCAAAAAGAGACCGCCCTTTTCGTAAAAATAATTTCCGGCACACAGATATTCCTTCACAGCTCTCTGCATGGAACTGTTTTCCGGTAATTCTTTCGGATCAACAGCCGCAGGCAGCTGATATAAGCAGGAATACACTCCTGTTCCGAAGGAATCCCTGGGATATACAATATACTTATCCGCAAACCGGGTAATATTGGTATCTCTTCCCATGATCTGTCTGAGACGCTTCTCCATTAGCCAGGAGATACAGGTCATGGCCTTATATTCATACTCCGGATAACAGGTTTTCAATATCTCTATGGCCCTTTTATAGGATTCCTCACAGATTTCGGGGGTAAAAGGGTCATGGGAAGGAATATGGACATTGATAATATTGTCCCCGCACTTCACGACCTCCTCATAGCCCACAAGTGTGATCTTCTCCTTCTCGCACTCGCCAAACTCATTTATCTTGTAGCCGGTAACCTTTCCCTCTTCTTCCACGATATCCGCATAAAACCTGCCTGCCTCGTCATCCTGTCCCGCAGAGCCGAAACGCATGCCTTTTTCATGCATATATTCACCGTCGATGAGGATCTTTACATCGTCACCCTTCTTGTAAACTCTGATCTTATCCGGCAACTTTTTCAACTGGAACTGCAGCCGACCCACACGAAGGATTTCTCCTCTCACCCAGAGCATAAACCACCAGGTAAAATTGCGCATGCCGCTTCTGCCGTTTCGATCGTAATAATCGGTGATCTCACTGTCAAAACCATGCATGGTGTCTGATATCACATCATGGGGGACGCCACGCCTCTCCAGATCCCCGATCATTTCCTCCAGGAAGTAAAGAAGACCGAACAAAGGAGAAAAATCAGTGTCCATCCGTTTTCTGTCAGGCATCTCCAGGAGAAAGATGTCTTCTTTCGCTTTTATAAGTGCCACCAGAATATATGCGTGCAGCATAAGATCTCTGTCTTCCCTGACCAGATCCGCCGCCTTAAGTACATCGTCAAACCATCTTCTGAAAAAGTTGTACTTGTCATTGAAAGCGATCAACCTTTCTTTCTCTACAATAAAATCTCCATGTACCTTATAAAGCTTTGTGCCCTCCTCGTAAAGAGGAAGCAGTTCTTCTCTGTATTTGATCTGAAGTCTGTCGCAAAAATCTATGAATTCTCTCTCCATTGTCATACCTCCAACTGTCTGATCTCTATACAATACAGCGCTGCCTTTTGCAAATCTGTTCCGGTTCACAGACCGCTCCCTACTCTCCGCAGAGCTCTCTGAGCTGCTGCTTCTTGTCTTCCAGCTGTCCCAGGAAGTCTTCCATACCCTTCTCATAGTTCCTGTAGAGCCACAGTTCCTTATGTTCCGCTGCGATCTCGTCGATGTACTCGCACAGATCTTCGCAGTGCTCGGGTGTTACCTTCTGATGCAGGCGGACCTTCAGAAGATCTGATGCCATGATAACCATGTTGGCATTGACACGGATCTCTCTTTTCCATCTCTCATCCATGTCGATCTTCTCTAGATCATCGATATTCTTCTGCATATATTCCATAACATTGTCAAAGTAGAAGTCATCACCGCACTTGTCCAGATCGAAGAAGAAAGGGTATACCTTTTCTTTCAGGGGCTTCCTGAAGATCAGGCAGCACATGGTGGAGCCGTGAAGTCTCTCAGGCTCATACAGATAATACTGCTGCATACGGTAAAGGATAGGAGATACCTTGGCTCCGCCGAATACGGTTTTGTCAATGTAATCCTGCGCCGCATAAATATAGTCGTTCTTCAGGGTTCCGCCATTCTGGTACGCTCCTACGTTCCATGCATACTGGCCGGCCAGTGCCGCAGGCACCAGACTCCATACCATATTATGCATATGACCCTCTCCACAGCCCCAGTCGGTCATCAGATACCCTTTGGCACCGTGGTCACGTCCCACCTCACCCAACGTACGGGTGTTAAAGCTCATAACGTCAAATCGTCCTGTGAAACTCAGCCAGGTACAGTTACCGGGACATACGTAGTAGGGCACATTCACCTTCTTCAGATCCATGCACCGTTTCTCCATCATCTGAGACTTGATCAGGTCATAACCCCAGCTCAGGGCAATGGCACTCCCCGGAATCCTGGTATGGGACTCGGGATAACTGGCGATCATATCGGACCAGAACATAACGGTCTTACCGTACTTTTTCTCACACAGATCGGCGACCTTGTTCAGGAAGTCCATGAATACATTATCTGCACCGTACTTCTTGCAGGCTTCCTCTGTCTGGAACTTGCCCAGACCGTAAGCCTCGTCCAGACCGATGTTCACATATTTGGAACGGAAGTGAGGAAGCAGAGAGCCGTAAAGCTTATCCAAAAATTCAATCGTCTCATCCAGCAACGGATTCAGTGTGTTGGCAGGAGCCGTCCCATCCGTCAGTCCCAAGTGGGCAAGCTCCGGCTTCGCAAGCCACGCTGCCATGTGACCGAAGCTGTTCTGGTTGGGCACCAAGTCGATAAATCTGTCATAACAATACTGATCCAGATACTCAATATCCTCCGCAGTCAGACAGTCGAAGTCTGCGGTATACTCTGGAAACGCATCATATTTAAAACAAAAACTGTCCATGTACAGCTGTATTTCGTTATATTTTAAACCTGCAAGCAGATCGATGAGCCAGGTAATGGTTTCCACCTTGGGCATACGATTTCGGCTGATATCCAGCATATAGCTTCTGCGCTCAAACTGAGGATAATCATGAACGGTTCCCAAAGAAATCTTTCCATCCTCAATCATCTGTCTTAAGCTTGTCAATGCTCTGAACTTGCCGGCCTCGGAAGCACAGCTTATCACTACACCATTTTCTTCTACACAGATTTCATATTCTTCTTCTTTAAAATCGGGGCATTCCGTAAAGACAATGTCTGCATTGCCATCCTTTACCCTGGTATAAAAATTAAATAAACTATCTTCTTTCTTTCCTTCTTTTAAGACATAATAACCTTCTTTATATTCTTCTTTTACGGGTACAGGAAATATCATGTTGCCACCTTTCTTGTTCTGCTGCCTGTGGAGCATTTCGTGCAGCAAACTTCCTTTTTATTACGTTTACCACGTAATAATACTACACTTTAGTACATTTATAAATGTATTATTTTGTTTTCTTCTTGTGATTTATTGCAAATCGTAAAAAATCACAAGCATTTGAAAGCAAAAAAGAAGTGCGACCCCCGCGGAGCGTTTTGGCATTATAGGAAAGCCTTTCACACTTTAGTGTGACAAGGTCTTTCCTATAATGCCAAAAACAACCTGCCGTGTCTATAACGGCACAGCAGGTTGTCTTAAATTAATTACTGATTCAATACTCGGTATTACACTTCCACCCACTCAAACGGAGTCTTGAGCGCCTTGAAGCCGGCTTCTCTGATAGCCGCAACCGCAATGGTCTCTTCCTTTCGCACGGGCACAATACCGGTGTTAAAGAATTTCACCACCTCTTTGATAAAGCTGGCGAAGAAATCGGAGGTTACTTCTTTTGCACTGTACTTGTTGTTCTCATCTACAGTCACAAACTCAAATGCCGGCCAGTCAGCCTGATACATATGGGCTCTCTTACCGCTCTTGAACTCAATGATCATGGAAGGATGCTCCTCGTCAGAACCGGTGAACATCACTCTCTTGGGCTCAGCACCAAGCATTACTACGATGGGCTCGATCTGATGGATGCAGTACATATGGAAGGTACCGCCTCCACGGCTGTAAATAGTGTGGATCTTCTCCTTATCAATACTCTGCACCTCTTCACTGAAGCGGAGGGCTGATGTGGTATAGAAAGGTGTATTGTGCGCTTCTGCGTTGGCAAACATTCTCTCTGCAGAAGCCTTGTCGGGCGCAAAGGTCTTGTCAACATAGGTGAGCTTACCGGACTTCAGTGCCAGATCGGTCAGTCTCTCGTGGAGCTCCGGATTGTTGGGCACCAGAACCATGAGATAGTCACTCTTCTCGATCACTTCCTCGATGGTAGGGAGAAGCTCAATTCCCATCTTCTCGGCCCATTCCTCGTTGGTCAGTCCGCCTTCCTTTGCAACCTCACCCCATGCATAGCAGATCTCCATCTCTCCGTTTGACTCTTTTTTGATCATCTCGGGATAGTTGTTTGCATGGAAATTGTCCAGATAATAATCAATGATACCAATCTTTTTCATACTATATATCTCCTTTTTTATTAATCGATCTCACCGATCGCTACATAACTTCCTTTACTTGCGGAAATCTCTGCCCCATCCGAGATAGGGGACAGATGCTTTTCCTTCTTAATATACACATATATACATATATCAGCATATGGCTGAAAAAGCAATGGTCTTACCGCTCCTAAAATGGTACTTTTCGGTTTAGAATATAATGATTCATGCCTTCGCTGAGCGCATACTCCTCATCCTGCCATACCACAGTACCATGTACACCTTCAGGAACGAAAACCTCGATATAAACCTTATCAGATTCCTTCTTCCACGATGCCCTGATCTCACCCTTATCAGAGGCAAAGGAGGCTTCCGCGTAATCCAGTTCATCAATCACATAAGGTGCCACCAGGATCTCATCCTTGTCATCCATGTAAGGATTGATCACAAGTCCTGCCATGCGGGTGACGAACAGATTCAGGATATCCCCGAGGAAATGGTGATTCTGTGACTCCTGCACACCATTGGCACACAGGCTCTCAAACAGTGCAGTACCGCCTCTTTTGATCATGCTTGCATAGGAAGGCTCTGTCTCTTTCGTGATCATCTCATATGCCAGACTTCCATCTCCGTTGGCAAACAGTACATGGAACAGATAGCGTACTCCCAGCATACCGCAGTAGGAATGTCTGTCCTTTTCTTCAATCATTTCAATCAGACGGGCATATGCTTTCGGATACTCTTCCTCATCAAAGATTCCCATGGCCAACGCCAGGGCCTGCACTGTCTGACAGTTTCCTTTCACGGTCATGGTCTCAGGATCTACCAAATTTCCCCGGATGGCGCTTCTCATCTCTTCTGCCAGTGCACGGGTATATTTCGATTCTTTGATCCGGCCGATGCGTTCAAACATCAGGCTACTCTTTTCTGCCATGTCAAGAACCATACAGCTCTCTGTCAGATCCAGGGATTCCAGTCTCACGCTCTCAGGATTTGGCTGACTCCAGTCACCAAGTCCACAGTTTACAAGGCCTCTCTCATCCCTGCGTCCGGCAATATAAACCAAATATTTGTAGATCATATCTGCATTTTCTTCAAACAGATCGATCCTGCCGTCATATTTCAGGGCATAATAAGGCAGATTTACGATTACGGCATCCCAGGTGGGACCGTTGCCCCATTGATATCCCCAGCCGGTAGTGGGTACAATGGCAGGGAGCATGCCGCTCTCAAGCTGGGTCAGGCGAATATTCTCCATCCAGGCCTTAAAGCTTTCGCTGCAGTCAAAATTCTGCAAAATATGCTTTGAGGATACAGATACATCTCCGGTCCAACCATTCTTTTCTCTATGTGGACAATCTGTCGGGAAATAGAAAAAATTGGACTGAATCGCATTGATTCCCATGCCATACAGTTTGTTCAGCGTCTCGTCCGAACAGCTAAACTGTCCTCTTTTGATGATATCGGAATTCATCACTACGAAGGTGAGCAGATCTTCCGTGGCCTGTTCCCCGGTGATGCCTTCCACCAGCACATAGCGGAAGCCGTGGTAAGTGAAGGAAGGAGTAAAGATTTCTTCCTCGCCACCCTTGAGTATGTAAGAGTCGGTTTGGAACAGGTGCATATAGTTGCTGTAATCTTCCTTAAAGGTATAAATCGAGTTGAAATTAAACTTGCCGCAGCGCAATGCCTCACAGTGGCGCAGGATAATCTTCTGCCCCTTTTCTCCTTTGATTTTTAAGCGGCATACCCCGGAATGGCTTGCTCCAAAATCGTACAGCCAGCCCTCCTTCACATAGGTATCCTTCATGGGTTCGGAATCCTCTGCCGTGGAGCGGTGGAGGTAGTAAAAATCTTCCTGTTTTTCTATGGATACGGGCTTCACCTCATACTGCACTTTCACAGGCTGGGTCTCACACAGCCGCTTTACGCCTTTGGGCGCTTCCACACAGTGCACGTTCTCCCAGTGACTGTCATCGAAACCGGGACTGCACCAGCCCTCCTCTTCCCGGTTGGCATCATAATGCATGCCATAGCGGTACATATCAAAGAGCACCGGTGAGGGATGTCCTTTGAAGGACTCGTCGGTCTCCACAAAAAACTCATTTTCCCCGTCAGACACACTGAGATTCATAGCCACACATAAAGGAGCCCTGAACTCTGCCTTGGAGAAATCCCATGCATCAATACACTGGTTGGCAAAGCCATTGCCCAGGATCACGCCGATCACGTTCTCTCCCTGCACCAGAAGATCTGCCACATCGTAGGTGTCGTAATAACAGATCTGAGCCGGATTGTTTATGTACGGGGCCATCTCGCCCTTGGTGATCTTCTTTCCGTTCACAAACAGCTCATAAAAACCGGCGGTAGACACGGAAAGCTCCGCTTTCTCAGGGACAAAATTCACCTCAAAGCTTTTGCGGATATAGGGTGCCGGTTCCCAGCTTTCCAGTTCACAGTACTTTGTAGAGGCACTTACATAGTTTCTAAAAATCATACCTGGATTCCTTTCTTCTATCGCATAGTATAGTTTATTTACATTTTAATATGCTTTTTATACTGAAGCGGCGTCATGCCGCAATTCTTCTTGAACTGCTTTACAAAATAAGTGGTATCCGTAAAATCCAGTCTGTCCGCGATCTCCTTGATGGAGAGATCCTCAAACTGCAGATACTGCTTGGCACGTTCAATTTTGATATTGATCTTGTACTCCACCGGGGATACACCGGAATACTGTTTGAACAGCTTGCGAAAGTAAACCTCGCTCACATTGCACATCCGGGCGATCTCGCTGATACTCAGTTCCTGCTCGGTATCGCTCTCCAGATAGGCGATTCCCTTGGAAATAATACTGTACTTCTTCTCCCGGATCTTCTTGTTGCGGTAATGGGTACTCAGATTCCCCAGAATGTCATACATTGCTGCTTTCATTTTAGCCGGACAGGGCACTGCCGCCTCGCTGTAATTGTCCATCTTGGCAAAGAGCACCTTATAATTGGCATCCCTGACAGAAAAGATGCGGATCCGGTCTGTCAGCACAAACGGTTGGGAGTTCTCATCATACAAATAGAAGTTCACACCGATGGTGTTGCTGTTCTTATCCTCAAAACCGGAAAAAACCACTGAATATTCACAGTTGATAGGCGTGTAAATAATGTCACCGGCCTCCGCATACAACTTACTTCCGTCCTTCATGGTGTACTCCGCCTTACAGCCATCCAGATACAGAAGCATATTCCTGTCCTTGGGAAAACCGATACAGGAAAAGGAATTCTGCGTTCTCCAATAACTCTTTGCCGCGTTGATCACAGCCACAGAGTACTCCGCACTATATAATTCTCCGACAGATCTTTTCTTCAGCATAGGCGTTCTCCTTTTTTTCATACTAACATATGGGTTCACACACTGTCAATATCCGACAGTTTCGAAAAGTAATATTTTCTATCACTTTATCTTATTGACCCTTTGCAAGGTGGTGTGATATATTTTTGTTAACTGGAGGTATCCTATTATGATTATTAAAAACGGAAATGTAGTAACACCTTATGAGTTGCTCAGAGCAACAGACGTAAAGATTGAAGATGGGAAGATTGCCGGAATCGGAAAGTACAATCCTGCAGAGGATGAAACTGTGATCGACGCCACCGGCTTATATGTCTGCCCCGGTTTTGTAGACATCCATACCCACGGCGGTTTCGGCGGGGATTTCATGGATGCCAGCGAGGAATCCTTTGACCTGGCTTGTGCCTTCCACGCAACCTACGGCACCACATCCGTACTTGCCACCTCGGTAACTGCTCCTGTGGATCAGGTAACCGATATGCTGGAAGTGGCACGGAAGTATCAGGCAAAAGAGGATCCTGTTTGCCGTATCCTCGGCGCACACATTGAAGGACCGTACATATCCTACAAGAACAAGGGCGCTCAGCACGAGAGCTATCTGAGAGTTCCTTCCAGGGATGATTACTCCTTCATCACCGACAATAACGACGTGGTAAAGACCGTCACCATCGCTCCCGAGCTGGACGGTGCAGCCAAGATGACTGCCGACTTAAAGGCTAAGGGCATCGTAGTCTGCGGCGGCCATGACGACGGCGAGAAGGACAAGATCATGCCCGTTATCGATGCAGGTCTTTCCCACTGTACCCACTTATGGTGTGCCATGTCTCTGGTAGCCATGAGAGACGGTGTCCGCAGCGTAGGTCTCTGCGAACTGGGACTGATCGACGACAGACTCACGGTAGAGCTGATCGCTGACAATCATCACATCACCCCCGACATGGTTCGTCTGGTATACCGTTGCAAGGGCGCTGACAAGATGTGCGTGGTATCCGACTGTCTGAGAGCCGGCGGCAAGCCCGCAGACGGCACTCTTTACACCCTGGGTACCATCAAGGATGCAAATGCCCAGAAGTTCATTGTATCCGACGGCGTGGCAAGACTGCCGGACGGCTCCCGCTATGCAGGAAGCATCCAGCCCTTAAGCCAGATGGTTCATAACCTGGTATTTGACGCCAACATTCCTCTCATCGATGCCATCAGAATGGCTTCCCTGACTCCTGCCAAGGTCATCGGCATGGATAAGGTTCTCGGCAGCGTATCCGTAGGCAAGTATGCAGACTTCTGCCTGATGGACGAAGACCTGAACGTGGTTCAGACTCTGGTAGGCGGTAACACCCGTAAATAATATACCTGCTTTGCAGAGCTGCAAACAGACAGCAAAATCTTTTTTACAGATAGTCTTTACAATTAATATAAACACCTTTAAAGGAGGTTCCCAAAATGAACAACACTTATTACTGCTCTCCCGAAGAGCTGATGGCTAACGCTAGAATCCCTCTCCGTGTGATGGATTCCGAGCCCGCAATGTACGAAGAGATCGCCCAGATCATGTTTGACACCATCAAGGCAAACGGCGACGATACCACCGTTATCATCTGCCCCGTTGGTCCTATTGGCCACTATCCTATTTTTGCCAAAAAGGTTAATGAAGCTAACTTAAGCCTGAAGAACTGCTGGTTCATCAACATGGACGAGTATCTGACCGACGACGATCAGACCATTCCTTATGAAAGCATTTTAAGCTTCCATGCAACCATGGACAGAATGCTTTACAGCCAGATCAGAGAAGACCTGGTTATGCCCAAGGAGCAGAGACTGTTCCCCGAACCCGGCAAGGAAGCCGAGATCGACGCTCTCCTTGAGAAGCTTGGCAAGGTTGACTGTGTGCTGACAGGTGTTGGCATCAACGGCCACATTGCATTCAACGAGCCCCCCGAGGCAGACGACGACATCACCGACGAAGGCTACAGAAACATCAGCACCCGCTGCATGAACATTGCAAGAGAGACCATCACCAACAACGGCGCCAACAAGATGCGCGGTGCTCTTGATATTTTCCCGAAACGCTGCATCACCCTTGGTATGAAGCAGCTCCTGAAAGCCAAGACCTTCAAAGTATATCTGTACTGCAACTGGCAGTGGGGTATCATGCGTAAAGCTGCCCTCGAGCCCGAGACCCGTACAGCTCCCGTAAGCTTCCTGCAGAGCCATCCCAACGCTGAGATGGTTGTGACCAAGGATCTGTTTGAGTTTATGTTATAGGAGGCACCATGAAATTCGGAATTTTATTACGTGTTGAAAATATCGCAGATGCGGAAGCCAAGTTCAAAGAGGTACATGACGCCGGTTTCCCTTCCTGCCAGCTGGTTTTCAAGCCCGCTGTCTACACCAAAGAAGATGCCGAGGTCATCAAGGCTGCTGCCGCAAAGTATGACGTGGAGATTTCCGCGCAGTTCTGCGGATTCTATGACAACGAAACCACCTGGGATAACTACTACGGATTCCAGAATGCCGGACTCAATATTGAAGCATTCCGCCAGTCCCGCATTGAATATGTGAAGAACGCCTGTGACTTTTCCAACGCTCTTGGCGTAACGGATATTATCATCCACGCAGGCTTTGTTCCCAACGATCCGTTTTCTCCTCAGTATGCCAACCTCTGTGCATCCGTTTATTCCATCGCTTCCTACGCAAAGAAGCTTGGCATGAACCTGCTGCTTGAGACCGGCGGCGAGGCTCCCATTACCCTGCTCCGTATGATTCAGGATGTAGGAACCGGCAATATCTTCGTAAACTTCGACCCTGCCAACATTGTAATGTACGGCTACGGCAACCCTGTTGATGCCCTGGAGATCATCGGCAAATATGTCCGCAACTTCCACGGCAAGGACGGCAAGCTGCCTACCACCCCCAGAGAGCTGGGTGTTGAGACACCTGTCGGCCAGGGTTGGGTAGACTTCGAGAAGGTTATCAAGAAGCTGAAATCTCTGGAGTATGACCGCTTCATCACCATCGAACGCGAGATCACCGGCGAACAGCAGACCAAGGATATCCTGATTGCAAAGGAATATCTGGAGAAGCTTTGGAACAGCTAAGCTGATAAAGCGGGACGTTCCCCGCACCGAGTCAACTGGGCATATGGAACCAATGTCATTTAATTTAGAAAAATAATTATTAAGTTAACCCCCTATTTTGTTTCCATAATCAAAATAGGGGGTTACTATTCTAAAAGTCTATTTATGTACACCTGTCTCAATAAAAGAAATCAATTCTTCGACATCATCAAAAGAATCATAGTCGCCATTTATTCCTTCACGGTGATAAACAACACCATTCAATTCGTTCTTTTCGAGACAATCTAATAATCGTTGTATTCCGTACCGTTTAATAAACAAGTTAAATGCATAAGGTTTAATTTTGCTTAACAAGCCCTTTTTACAGTCTTTTTCACACAAGTAACAGTGACTAACTCCTTGCCTAATTGAACATTTTTTATTTTCGCACCAATCATTATCCGGACATTCTCCTGAATTACACCCATTACATTTTACATTCTCAGAACACAGACAACATGCAAGACCACATCTTGCAATTCCCAATTCTCGTTTCATATATTTTCTCCAATTTCAAGTTTTATTTACTGAATGTTTGTATTACATCAAATTCATGATAACCCAATTCCGGACGGAACTTCTCCGATTTAACGAATCCCAAATCTTCCAACCATTTTATTCTTTTAGGTGTATTTGCAGTCTTTATTTTTATACTTCCAATGCCAAAATCCCCAGATAATTTATTAATAACAAGTTGAACAATTTCGATAATATTATTCATGATATCATATTCTTCTGCCAGATCAATTCGGAGAACACCAGCTTCACCACCAAATATTTCTATAGTTCCAACCGCTTGATTTTCTAATTTAGAAATAACTGCAAAACGAACATAGTATTGCTTTTTGTATTCATCCAACCAAAATTTTATACACTGTTCCATTTCTTCTTTTGTTGTATAAAAGAAATCACTTGTACAATAATCACAATTCAATTTTGATACATTCTCTTTATCTGAATAACACTTTAACAAAGCTTCAGCATCATCTAACTTAACCAAACGAAAAAGAAACGATTCTGTTTCATAAACAGGACAGCGTTCATATACGTTTATCATAATCGTTATCTCCTTTATTGTATCAGTAATGTAATATAATTCACCGAAAATACATGCTTAGAAATCAATTCACATAATTCTAATTATTGTGATATAAATTTATTCGATTTCTAATTTATAAAACTTTTGAAAAATACGCTTAATTACGGCCGGGTAACTTGGCAGATTGAGTTGCGAGTTTCTTCTCCTGAGATTTTACACGGCGTTCCAATTTCCTTATATCCTCTGATGCAGGTAAATCCTCCGGCCTAATTCCACGCTGCCCCAACATTTCACGAACAGTGGAATTATTCTGTATATGTTCTACGGTAATAGACAATTCTCCCTGCAAATCTTTTTCTTCCACATTATAATTTGTCATTTCCGTAGCAAGATTCTTTGCAGCAATTGTAAGCGTAGGTAGAAAATCAGCCAACGGACGATTCTCATTCACGCCTAATTTCTTCTTCATATCCTGTGTGGATTTGCCGCCAAATAATGCAGTATCACCTTTTGAACGAATCCGTCCAAATCCTGCATCATCCACACCTCTTTCATAGATATTTTGTGATAATCGCTTTTCGGATTCTCTTAACCTGCCTCGTGCTTCTGTGCGTTCGATATAAGCAATCCGTTCTTCAATTAATTCCTGTTTCCTTGTTTGAATTGCAAAATAACTTTGGGCAAATGCAATTTCTTCTTTCTTCGGATCACCGTTTTGTGCAATTAAATAACACGCATAACGAGTAAGTAAATAGTCTTTAATCGGTCTATGCGCGCCTTTACCGGTTCCTATCATTTTCGTGACCTCACGAAAATGATCAGATATTTCTATACCGCTTGTTTCGCAAGAAATCATTGCACGATGAATAGCCTTCTCGAAATTTTCCCATCTCTCATAACCTAAAAGCGGCATCAATTCTCTTGCGTGCCAAAATTCAATATTAAGTTCTTCCTCTTTATGAACAATTGCATCATATTGTTCCATGATTACTTTTATACGTGATTTATCCATTTCCAATTACCTTCTTTTTACGAAAAACAGAACTGGTGTTCTGTTTCATTATACCAAACTTTTATATATTGAACAAGTATAATTATTAAAAATAGAAAAATACAAGCACTAAAAAAGGGGAAATCCCAAAACGATTTCCCCTTAACTTAACATTTAACATTTTAAAACAACTGGTAGATGGAACAATTTTAATCCGATCTTTATCAAAAATTTCTCAGATAAATAATATTCTCATTACAGATCCATATGTTTCATTACCTGCTTGATAATGTCTTCTACCTGTTTATCGTTCTGCTTGAACTGATGATCGGCGTAGCGTGCCAGGATGTAAAGATAGTCGGAGAGGCGGTTCACATAGCGCATTGCCAGCGGATCTGCACCGTAACGAAGCTGCACCTTGCGGAACATTCTCTCGGCCCTGCGGGCTACCGCTCTTGCCACGTCCAGTCTCGCGGAGAGTTCGCAGCCGCCATACAGAACAAATCCCTTCTCTCTGGGGAAGGAATCTTCCAGAGCATCAATCTCCTGCTCCAGCCAGGCCACGTGATCTTCTGATATTTTATATTTCCTGTCTCTGTGGGCGGCAACACCTGACATCACCGTCATCAGGTCTCTCTGAATCTTCTCAAGCTTCGCTTTCACAGCATCCTCTGCTGCTACTTTTGCCAGACCGATGTGACTGTTCAGTTCATCCACAGTCCCGATCAGGTCCATCCGCTCATCGGACTTGGAAACCCAGGATCCGTCCAGAAGAGAGGTCATTCCGTTGTCTCCCTTTTTCGTGTAAAGCTTCATTGCAATCTCCCTTTGTATCAGACACCCTTAAATGCCTGCTTCTTAATTGCTCTTGCGCTGTTTGCTCCCATGCGCCTGCTCTCCTCCTCGGAGGGGTAAGCGTAATACTCTATGTTCTTACCTTCCTTCAGTCCACGGATCAGAAAAGCTGCGCTGTTTTCCCGAATGCCGATGCCGGAGCCCAGCATGGAATCGTTGGCCGCCTTCCACGCAAGTGCGTTCAGCTCCTGCTCCTGCTGCTCCATGACCTCATAGAAAACACCTTCTTCTTCGATTCCCGAGCAGATTTCCCGAAGGACAGTCTGATTGGGGCGATTCACATAGATATAAATAGAAGGTCTGTTTACAACCATATCTACTCTCCTATTGCGGAAAGAACCAGTCCCGTTGCTACCGCATTTCTCGGCCCTTCCTCGCCGCGGATATTACCGCGTCCGCACACGATCATGTATTTGGCAAATTCCTCCATGAGCATCTCGGGGATCTCGAAATCCTCTGCGGAACCTCCTACCAACACCACATTGGGGATCTTTTTCAGATTGTGATCCGGGGCAACCGTCTTCAGGGCTCTGATGGCATTGGTCACAAAGACCTTCTGCTTTGCTTCCCTTCTCACCTGAACGATCTTCTCCATGGGGATATCTTCTTCAATGCGGATCAGTCCGCTCTCGGAGAGCATCACCACTCTTCCGTAGAAGCGGGGATCGATGGAATCCTCCACAAAAGTGATCTGTCCGTTCTCCATACGCATGTGGAACAGGCTCTCAACCTTTGCCAAGGGGTATCTCTTGATCTGCTCTGCCACATGTCTGTCAGACAAGCCAAGCTCTGTCTGGATCAGCATGGACACCAGCTCACCGGCACCTGCCTGGTGGGTGATCCTCACCTGACCATTCTCATTCACCAGAGCTGCGTCTGTGGAGCCGCCGCCCATATCCAGCATGGCCAGAGGAAACTTTACGCCCGGTGTGGTCATCGCGCCAAGGCTGGCCATCACGGCCTCCACTCCGGCTACCACAACCTCTGTTCTCAGCTCTTCTTTGAGCTTCTGGGCGATTTTCTGCATGGGAAGCTGCTGGGTCTTTACCATGGCGGCAACGCCCACTGCCTTCTCCAGACAGGTCTCGCCTGCAAGGGCACCGGAGATCAGCACCGGTGCCATGGTATCAACTGCCAGTATATCTGTAATATGAACCTCCTCAGAAGTACCGTTCAGTTCTTTCATGGTATTTCTGATCTTGGCAAACATGTTTCCGATATTAGTGTTAGGCTGTCCGACTACATCGTAAATCTTGCCGGCTTCTGAGACTGCCTTCATGATCTTCTCAGCGCCCTCGTCAATATTGATGGCACTTTCCCTCTCTGCCTTAAAAGTGATCTCGCCGGCGGGAAGCACATTCTCCTGTACATTGCCTCCGGGCGTCTTTAAGACAACCGCACTCCTCTTGCCGATCAGACTCTTGGCAATGGGAGTGATCATGCGGGTTTCCTCCGCATTTAATTTTAAAAGTGTGGCAATACCGTAAGGATTGGAAAGCATGCGGATGGTCTGTCCCGGCGGTGCCACTTCAATGGCTGCCATAACGCCTCCCGGCAACTTATCGATCCTTGCCACCTCATCTATGATCGGCACCTTTTTCTTCAGGCGGTTCTCAACCAGTACTGCCTCGTCCGCCTGCAAAATGATACCTACAATGTCAATTTCCTGTGCCAGGCGGTTGATGATCTCCGCAATGGCCTCATAGGGATATTCCTTGGGAACCGCAACGATATAGGATTTCCCGGGAACTGCCCCTCTGCTTTCCCCAAATCTTAGGATCTCTCCCACTGCCTGGCCCACTCCGGCCGGGGTGGAAGGATTGTGTCCGATCATGGAAGAATCGGTAATGATGGTCTCTGTCAGCGTCTCCATGGCAGTATCACCGATAACGGGGGCTGCCTCGTTCAAACGGATCAGGGAAAGATCGCTGATATCTCTCCCGATTTTGCTCATGGCACCTTTCAGAGCCGCTTTGATTGCATGGATATTAGCAACCGTACCTTTGGTGCCGGTTGTGGGGCATGATGCGCTGGCCAAAAAGCTCACACGCTGATCTGCGCTGAGCTGGCCGATACACACTTCCGTTGTGGAATTGCCGATATCTACTCCTGCAATATATCTCAAAGCAAAATTCCTCTCTTCTCGTAAATTTCAACTGCTTCCATTACGAGTCTTGCACAATTCTTGGCATTGTATTTCTCAATCAGCTCCTGAGCCATCATAACCAGCTCCAGCTTGGTGGAGCGGTTGGGGCGAAGCTTGTCATACATTTTCAAAATAACCTCATCGGGAACATCCACCAGTTCGGCTGCTCTCTCAAAGTTTTTCTCCATGGGATCATTGCCGTTCTCTCTGGCAACCTGTCCCTGGGCTTTCAGAGTCTCTTTGGAAATCTTGATATCATCAGAAGAGATATGTCCCTTCATCACCTCGTCAAGAGTAATCTCTGTCAGCTTTTTGCCGGTCTTGGACTGGATCCGGTCTTTTTCATATTCACCTAACGGGTATCTCATTTATTTGCCCTCCCATTCAATAGCGCCGACCTTGGGATCCAGCTGCTCAGTCTCTGCGATATGCATCAGAGCTGCCTTAACCTGATACTTCGGTCTGGACATCGGGTCGTTGGTACAGGGAACCGGAACAACCTGCTCACCCTTTACATACTTAGCCGCATTCTTACCGATCTGACGATAAGTTTCCAGATTCATCAGCGGTGCCTGAGGAAACAATTCCAGATTGGAAAGGGGATAGAGATCCTTCTGGTGAATAACAGTGGTACCCTTGGACTGAATGCCCACACCGATACCGGAACCGGAAAGCTTGGCTGCCTCCAGCGCCATAAAGCACACATCGGAAGTATCCAGAATCTTCACCACTCTGGCGTTCATGCCTTCTTCCTCGATTCCCGCTTTCACATTGCGGAGCACCTCATCCAGGGGAATATCGCAGATGGTTCTCTTGATCTCCATCTGGAAGGCTGCGCCCACACCGATCACGATCTCCTTGGGATCGGTTCCCTTTTTTGCTTTGGGATAGCTGCTGTAATCTGTTTTATGCTCATTGATGCGGTCACGGCCTGCCATGGAAGGAACTTCGCCGGAGTTCTTTGCGACATTCGCCTTCTCTGTCACCATATTGCTGACAGCTTTGGCAACGCTGGCACTGTCCATCTGGCCAACCTGCTTAATAACCTCATCGATAATCTGTTTTACAAGAGATTCACTTATCTGCATGGCCCGTCCTCCTAAATATCTTTGGGATTAATAATGTGAGGAATCTTCTTAATCTCTTCCCAACGCTCTCCTTCTACGCGGTATCCCGTGCCGGGTCCCATGTAATCGTTGGGTGTATTCACTGCGGATAACACCTTGAAATTCTTATCCAGGATCGCAGAGGTCTGCATGTAGTCGCCTACCACACGCTGCTTCAGCATGCTCAGCACCTTATCTGCCAGATCGCTGTATCCGGACTCTGCCAGTGCTCTAACCACATCTACGCCGGTGATACCTCTCTTCAGCACATCCTCGGCTGCCATCAGATCTGCGGTAACATCTCTGGGAAGGGTATCCTTACTGCCGTGGGCATAGGTCACTGCCTCCACCTGCTCATCTGAGATGGGGGAAAGTCCCAGCTGTCTGAACACAGCCTGCACTGCTTTGGCTGCCGTATTTCTCACGCGGATGACCTCTTCCTCCGTCACAGGACGAAGTCCGCCGTCCACCTGCATGTCTCTCTGCAGTACATTGTAATCGTCAAAGTCTTCCGCATCAAAGTTCGATCCTGCAAACATATTGTCATAGTTGGGCTCTGCCGCATAACCGGAGAAAATAAAGTCTGTACCGGGTAAAAACTGCAGCATGGTTCTTGCAGTACGGCGCATGTCGGAATTGGAGAAGCTCTGGTCGTTGGAGGATGCGCACTCTAGACCAAGCAGTGCTGCCACCAGGTTCTCTGCCAGAACCTCACGGATACCGCCGGGCACGGAACCGGGCACGCCGATACAGCTTACGGAACCGTTCTGAATACCCTGACTTCCTGCTCCCTTGGTAGCGTAAAGACATCTGCACTCCAGATAAAGCATGGATTTCTTCTCACTGCTGCCCATCAGAACCTCAGAGCCTGCACCGGAGGTAAATCTTACCTTCAGTCCTCTGGAAGCGTAGGCAGAATTCAAAAATGCCTTGGAATAAGGGGTATCGTCACCATCTATAAATACCTTCTCCGTACCGTATACGGAAAGGGTCTCAGCATATGTAGTCAGACCGCGGATACCAAGCTCCAGCTCAGTAGCCTCCTCAGCGGAGCACTGGGTCAGTACGCCGGGGCGTCCCACCTGGGAACCGATGAGCAGCGCCATGGCACTCAAAGGAGCGTATCTTGCCACGCCCATGGTGGTCTCTTCCTCTGCAAAACCGCGGAGTGCGCCTTCTGCCGCATCTGCTGCGATCTGTACGGGATCATCCTTCAGATTGGTGATATGAGCCTGGTTGCCGGGCGTCTTTCTGGCACGGATCTTCTGCATACCCATCATCAGCTCCACCACATTCAGATAATTCATGACTTCCACCATCTTGGCAGGAGTAATACCGGTGATCAGTTCCAAAATCTCCTTGCGGGATACATGGATGTCCACAATCATTCTGGCAATATCAAGGGACGGAACCGCCATGGAACGCTCCGCTCTCTTCAGATTGATTGCATAATCGGCAATAAACTGATCTATAAAATCAAAATCTTCTCTCTTCTTCCCGTCAAGTTCAACCACCTTACCGTTCAGCACTTTGATGGAAGGCTTGGGGTCATAAGGACTGCTCATGGCGGCAAATCCCATCTCCGGCCACTCATTGATAAAGCCATCCATATTAACGGGACGCTTATCCAGCACTTCAATACGCTTTGATCTCTTCATATTCCACTACTCCTTTAAGGATGTTTGCCTTTTTTGCATATAGTTAATTGTATTATACAATAAATCCCACAAAAAAGCAACAAAAACCACAAAAATAAAAGTTATAATGTGATAAAAAGGAACTCCTTCACAGCCCAGCACACATAACCACCTCTTTTCAGGTTCATGTGGGAATCCTCACTGCCATCTGCCCTCACGCAGAATACCGGAAAGTTGTCGTCATCGCCAAAACTCTAAATAAATTTTTGCTTTTTCACACATCCTACATAACACACTGCAAACATGCTGATCCAAATGACAACGCAAAAAGGCCAGATCCTTATGGGCGCCATAGCTCTTATGGCAAACACCATGATTCTTGCAACCAGAGAAAGGAGCGGCAAAAAGTATATCTGTGTAGCATGTCCGACCATACCATGCCAGAAATGACCCAGAATCAGTTCCTGGTAAAGAATGAGTACCAGCATTAATAAACCAAAAGAATTCATCAGAAATGCTTGCAAAACAGGATTTTTATCATGTGCAGATACACGGTATGCCAAATATCCCCACAGAAATAATAATCCTATTTCTATCACATACAAAAGTACTCCGGGAATAGGCAGTTGAAGCAATGTGTAATTCATGATGTACCCCACAGCAAGAGGGATAAGACCCAACAGAATCAGCTTCCACGACTTTGACATATTAGCACCTCCTTGTGTTTTAATTCCTTAAACTTTCACAAGTAAATTATACCATAAATTTATTGTCTTTTCTACCCTGCATATAAGGAGTCCGCTTGCAAACTCTCGCACCGAGCGTGGTCGCGAAAGTGACATTCTCCTTGCATGCAAAAACACCCGACAGATATTACGTCTGTCGGGTGTTAAAAACAGGGCTACAAGGATTCGAACCTTGAAATGACGGAGTCAGAGTCCGTTGCCTTACCGTTTGGCGATAGCCCTATATCATTGCCACAAAATGCATTATACAATATGTTTGGAGAAATTGCAAGCACTAAATCTTGGTTTCCCACAGTTTTGTCCATTTGCCGAATTAAAAATATAGTGCTGAGATAATATTCAAAAAAACAGTTGATATTTTGCGGAAAACAACGTATAATATTTATACAGATATGAATCTGTTGCACGAAGTGCATTAGTATTTGGGCTGACCGAAAGGTCCTGGTCCACCGGCTGGCGGGGATTTACCCCGCCATTTTTATACATTGAAAGGGGATTAATGAAGGAAAAAGTACTTAGCGTTTTTATAGATGAATCCGGAGATTTTGGGCAATATAATCCGGCTTCACCGCACTACTACGTTGCAATGGTTTTACATAATCAAGAAATAGATATTTCAAAAAATATTGAAGCATTGGAAAGACAAATAAGTAATTGGGGTTATCCGGAACATACAATTCATACAGGTCCTCTAATCAGGCGTGAAAGTGTTTATAAAAATGATTTAAGAGAACAAAGAAAGGCTTTGTTTAATGCATTGTATCATTTTACGCGTATGCTGGATGTTCAATATATCTGTCCTGTTATTAATCAAGGGGATTGTGCAGAAAAATCCAAATTGGCTTATACAGATAAATTGACAAAAGAGATTGCAAATCAGCTCCGGGCAAATTATAAATATTTTTCTACATTTGATAAGATTATTGTTTATTACGACTATGGTCAGGTTGAGTTAGCGCAGATATTGGTGTCTGTTTATAATACGATGTTTTCAAATGTGGAATTTAGAAAGATAGAGACAAATCAATACAAACTGTCACAAGCAGCAGACTTGATTTGTACATTAGAGTCCGTCGCCCATAAGAATGTATTAACCAAATCAGAAAGTGATTTTTTTCACTCTAAAAACGAATTTAAGAAAAACATATATAAAAATATATCCAAGAAAAAACTGTCGTTATGATTCTTTACTATCACTTATCAATCAAAAACATTAACACCCAAAACGGCAACGTGTCTGAGGTGCGAAGCACCGGGTTCTGCCGTTTTGGGTGTTGTCTTTTGTTTTTATTTTCGCCCTTTTTCAGGCCTTAGTAACTCTTACGGTCTTACTCCTGCAAAGCAAAGGGCACCTGCGCCTCCGACAGTAGCTGTGCTGCCTACAGGGGACTTGGTAATTCTCATTTATGTAAGCGTTATACCTCAAATAACAGGTCTGCATAGGTCGGGAAGGGCCAGTATTCCTTATCTACCAGCTTCTCCAACTCGTCTGCGGGCTTTCGCAACGCCTCCATGGCAGTCACAACCACATCCTTGTAACAGAAAGCCTGCTCTTTGCCTCGTTCCATGGCACAAGCCTCTCGTTCCACCTTCAGAAGGTGCTCTGCTGCCTCTTTCATCTCAGTGAGTTTGGCGGTAACCTCTTTTAACAACCCGCAGGGCACGGTGGCATCTCCGCCGGCGGTATTAATGATCACGGTGGTGTCCGCCAGGGACTTACTGAAGCGCATCACTGCGGGAATGATCTGCTTGTTTGCCATGTCAAGCATGGTTAGCGCCTCGATATTGATGGTCTTGGCATAGGTCTCATACAGGATTTCGGCGCGGGAGCAAAGCTCTGCCTCCGTGAAAATGCCGAACTTTTCAAACAGTCTGATGGACTTGGGTGTGGTGAGAGTCTCCACAGCCTCCACCATGGAAGGAATGTTGGGAAGGCCTCTTCTGGCGGCCTCCTCCTGCCACTCTTTCGCATAGCCGTTGCCGTTGAAAATGATTCTCTGATGCTTGGTCATGTACTCCTTGATCAGATTATGTACCGCCATGTCAAAGTCTTCTGCCGTCTCCAGTCTGTCAGCCGCCTCACAGAAGGCTTCTGCCACAATGGCATTCAGGGTGGTGTTGGGACTTCCGATGGAGTCCTCACTTCCCACCATTCTGAACTCAAATTTGTTACCGGTAAAAGCAAAGGGTGAAGTACGGTTGCGGTCTGTGGCATCCTTTACAAAGTCAGGAAGGGTTGACACACCGGTGTGCAGCACGCCGCCTTCCTTCAAGGAATCAGCTCTTCCTGTTTCCACCAGCTGCGCCACTACATCCTCCAGCTGCTCTCCCAGGAATATGGAGATGATTGCAGGGGGTGCCTCATAGCCGCCCAGACGATGATCATTGCCTACGTTGGACGCACTCTGCCTGAGCAGATCGGCATGGGTATCCACCGCCTTCATGATGCAGGCGAGGATCAAAAGGAACTGAATATTTTCATTGGGGGTCCGGCCCGGCTCCAACAAATTTACTCCGTCATCGGTATTGATAGACCAGTTGTTATGCTTACCGGAGCCGTTCACGCCCTGAAAGGGCTTCTCATGCAGCATGCAGCGCAGTCCATGCTTGCCTGCCACACGCTTTAAGGTCTCCATGATCAGCTGATTGTGATCGGCTGCCACATTGGCTGTCTCATAAATAGGCGCCAGCTCATGCTGCGCCGGAGCCGCCTCATTGTGCTGGGTCTTGCTGGTGACACCCAGCTTCCAAAGCTCAATATTCACATCGTGCATAAAGCCCCCAATGCGCTCTCTGATCACACCAAAGTAATGGTCATCCATCTCTTGTCCCTTGGGCGCAGGCGCACCGTAAAGAGTTCTTCCGGAAAAAATAATATCCTCTCTTTTCAATGCTTTCTTGGCATCTACCAAAAAATATTCCTGTTCAGCTCCCACGCAGGGTATGACCTTCTGAGCCTGTGTGTTACCAAACAGATGCACGATTCTCAGTGCCTGCTTACTCAGCGCCTCCATGGAACGCAAAAGAGGAGTTTTCTTATCCAGTGCCTCTCCCGTATAAGAACAGAAGGCCGTTGGAATGCACAGCGTCGGTCCCGTCGCAGTCTCTTTAATAAATGCGGGGGAAGTAATGTCCCAGGTGGTATAGCCTCTGGCCTCGAAGGTAGCTCTCAACCCGCCTGACGGGAAGGAAGATGCATCCGGTTCGCCCTTAATCAGCTCTTTTCCGGAAAACTCCATGATCATATTGCCGTCTTCGTCCGGATGGGTCACAAATGCATCATGCTTTTCCGCAGTGATACCCGTCATGGGCTGGAACCAATGGGTGTAATGGGTGGCACCGTTCTCCACCGCCCAGTCCTTCATGACCTTAGCCACTACACCGGCCGCTGCTTTAGACAGCTCACCTCCCTGATCCATGACCTTTACCACTTCTTTATAAATTTCCTTGGGCAGTCTTTCTCTCATCTTGCCCAAAGTAAATACTTTGCTGGCAAAAAGCTCTTCTACCTTTAAAATCTCACTCATCTTGCTACTTCCTTTCCTGATGCCCTTTTCTTTCGTCTGCCAAATATATGGTATTGTACAACATAAGGCATCTATCGGTCAATCATCTTTTTCACCCTGTCAGATGTTTTCTACTCTCAAAAGATCATATCGTTCCGGCAGCTGCGACAGTTCAAGCCAGATCGTCTGTTTGGAATGGGGGCAACTTCCCACCGGCTCCATTTTCTCATTATACATGGCAAGCACATCCACCGGCCGGTTGGTGCCGTCAGGCTTCATAATCTCAATGGCATCCCCCACCGAAAACTTGTTGCGCTGTTCAATACGCACCAGATTTTCCTTTGTTTCCTCCACAATGCCCAGATAAATATATTCGTTTACATAAGTATTGTTGTCGTAAATCTGCGTTTTCTCGTCAGTCTTTCCAAAGTAAAAGCCCGTGGTAAACTGACGGTACGTACATTTGGAAATTTCAGCCTGATACCACTCCATATTGGTGCGATACGTCTCTTCCGAAACAAAGAGATCGTCGATGGCTTTTCGGTAGGTCCTGGCCACAGTGGCCACATAGAGAGCCGTCTTCATTCTGCCCTCTATCTTCAGGCTGTCAACTCCCGCCGCCACAAGTTCAGGGAGATACTCGATCATGCACAGGTCCTTGGAGTTAAAAATATAGGTGCCCCGCTCATTCTCATAGACCGGCAGGTATTCTCCCGGACGCTTCTCCTCCACCACCGCATATTTCCAGCGGCAGGGATGGGTACAGGCGCCCTGGTTGGCGTCTCTTCCCGTAAAATAATTGCTGAGCAGACAGCGTCCGGAGTAGGAAATACACATGGCGCCGTGAACAAAGCTCTCAATCTCCATCTCCTTCGGTATCCTGTCCCTGATGGCGCGGATTTCCGTCAAAGACAGTTCCCTGGCAGACACCACTCTCTTGGCGCCCTGCTGCCACCAAAACAGATAGGTCTGATAATTGGTATTGTTGGCCTGGGTGGAAATGTGGATCTCCACCTGGGGCCAGACCTCTTTAGCAATCATAAACATACCGGGGTCCGATATGATCAATGCGTCCGGTGCGTCCGGCTTCATGTTTTTCAGTTCCTCAAAATAAACCCGGGCTCCCGAAAGATCATCGTTGTGGGCCAGAATATTGGCGGTCACATAGACTTTTACACCGTGAGCATGGGCAAAGGCTATGCCCTGCGCCATCTCCTCCGGGCTAAAATTCTTGGCCTTGGCGCGCAGGCCGAAGGCCTCCCCGCCGATATATACAGCATCAGCACCGAATATCACTGCGGTCTTCAACACTTCCAGACTGCTTGCCGGGATCAGAAGCTCCGGCTTTCTTGGATAGTTCATGGCTGTTCTCCTTTCTCCTGTTCAGCAAAATCCCTTCTGCTCTCCTCCACCTTCACACTTAAGGTGGCACCGTCACCCACCGGCAGAATGCAAGTCTCCAGCATGGGGTGGTGGGTCAATTCATACAGATATTCCCGCATTCTTGCATGGATCGTCCGATTCCTTCTGGTCACCGCAAAACGGGACTCAATGATATCTCCATCCTGCAGCACATTGTCGCTGACAAGCAGTCCTCCCGGACGGAGCAGACGTAAAATATCCGGCAGAAAATTCAGATACTGCCCTTTTGCGGCATCCATAAAAATCAGGTCGTAGCTTCCCTCAAGCTCCCGCAGTATGTCTGCGGCATCTCCCTCCAAAAGGGTAATCTGGCTTGACTTTCCGGCTTTTTCAAAATTCTCTCTGGCAAGAGGGATCCTTTTTTCATACTTTTCAATGGTAGTGATCTGACAGTCCCGGGGCGCATATTCGCTCATCAGAAGCGCCGAAAAACCAATGGCAGTCCCTACTTCCAGAATTTTTGCTGGTTTCAAAAAAGCCAGCAAAAACTTCAGTAAGCCCTGCATCTGCGTACGGATGATGGGCACATCGGTCTCTCTGGCATATTTTTCAAGCTCGTTTAAATAAGGAGGATTGCCCCTATCAAAAGAATTGATAAAGGCAACCATTCTTTCGTCCATAATCATCAGGATTCACTGTCCTCCTCTTCGGTGGGCGCCGCCATAACCTCCATCATCTCTTCCACAGTCATGGAAGTGCTCAGCTCATAAACGCCGGGTTTCACTTCTTCCTTGAACTCTGACAGATAATACTGGGCCATAAATAAGGCGGTATTGTCGATCAGTCCGTTTTTCTCAAACAGATTCCCGATATCGGCAGGCTTCATATCCTCCGTTATGGTCACCGACACGGTCCGGCCTTCTCCCAGACTCATGGGCTGCTGTTTGAACACGCGGTACCCAAACTCATATCCGAGCATGGCACCCTTATACACAAGGATAATGACAGCCACAGATATTGCGATCTTTAATACGGTACTTAATATTGCACTTACAATATTGTTTGTCTCCATCCTACTTCATCCTTCCCATTCACATCACTCAAATCCGAGACTTTCTGTGATCTTCAGATTCACTTCCTGGATCATCCTGCACAGCGCCAGCTCTGCTGCCAGAAAATCGGCCGCCAGCGGATTCTCCAATAAATGCTCATATTCCTTCCGGAATTCTTCTATAGTTTCAATGTCGATCCCGTCACTGTTCTGCAACTCATAATTGCGCTGCCGGTACTCATCAATCTCTCTCTTCAGCTCCGGAACTTCCTTCACCTTCTCTTTGCCTGAGACGTAATTACGGTATTCCCGGGACTCTTTGATTGCCCCGATCAATCCCTGCAATGCACCCTCCATGCTATACCTCCATGATAATGGGGAGAATCATGGGACGGCGCTTTGTCTTCTTCCAGATATAATCGCTGAGAACGTCCTTGGTAGCTCCTTTTAATTTTCCCCAGTCGGTAACGCCGCGGTCCAGACAATTCTGAATGGCAACATCCACCACATATCTGGCTTCCTCCATCAACTCATCCGACTCTCTCACGTATACAAAGCCTCTTGACACAATATCAGGTCCTGCCAGAAGCTCACCGCTTCCTCTCTCAAGGCTCATGACAACGATCACAATTCCATCCTCCGCCAAATGCTGTCTGTCGCGAAGAACCACATTTCCTACATCTCCCACGCCCAGTCCGTCCACAAGGATCGAACCCACGGGCACTCTTCCGGTCACCTCTGCACTCTCCGCATCCAGCTCCAGCACATCTCCGGAGGACAGGATGAAAATATTCTCCTTCTCCATACCCAGGCTTCCGGCAATATTGGCCTGCGCCTTTAAGTGCTTATACTCACCGTGTACAGGGATGGCATACCTGGGATGCACCAGAGTATAGATCAGCTTGATCTCCTCCTGGCAGGCATGCCCGGATACATGGGCATCCTGGAAGATAACATCAGCGCCCTTCCTGAGCAGCTCGTTGATGATCTTGGTTACGGATTTCTCATTGCCCGGTATGGGATTTGAGGAAAAAATAACCGTATCCCCTGCTCCAATGGTAATCTTGCGGTGCATATTGTTGGCCATACGGCTTAAAGCTGCCATGCTCTCTCCCTGACTGCCGGTGGTGATGATCACCTGCTGGTCCGGCGGAAAATTCTTTAACTGATCCAGGTCAACCAATGTGTTCTCCGGCACACTGATACATTCCAGATTCATGGCAGTCTCCAGAATGTTGACCATGCTGCGGCCCTCCACTGCCACCTTCCGCCCGAATTTGTAGGCGGTATTGATGATCTGCTGCACTCTGTCCACATTGGAAGCAAAGGTCGCCACAAAGATTCTTGTATTTTTATGCTCCGTAAAAAGGCTGTCAAAGGTTTTGCCCACCGTCTTCTCCGACTGGGTAAAACCGGGTCTCTCCGCATTGGTGGAGTCGCACATCAGTGCCAGAACTCCTTTTTTGCCAAGCTCTGCCAAACGCTGCAGATCAATGGCGTCACCGTATACCGGCGTATAATCCACCTTAAAGTCTCCGGTATGCACCACTGTGCCTGCCGGAGAAGTAATCGCCAGTGCAGCGGCATCCACGATACTGTGGTTGGTCTTGATAAATTCTACACGGAACTGTCCCAGATTCACAGACTGTCCGAATTTCATCACCTTTCTCTTGGTGATCTCCAATAAGCTATGCTCTCTTAATTTATTCTCAATGATACCCATGGACAGTCTGGTGGCGTACACGGGAACATTCACCTTGCGCAGCACATAAGGAAGCGCACCGATATGATCCTCATGTCCGTGGGTGATCACAAATCCTTTTACTTTATCAATATTGTTCTCCAGATAAGTGGTGTCCGGGATTACCAGATCAATACCCAGCATATCATCTGCGGGGAAAGACAGTCCGCAGTCCACCACAATGATACTGTCTTCATATTCGAAGGCAGTAATATTCATTCCAATCTGCTCCAGACCTCCCAAAGGGATGATTTTCAGCTTGGAATCACAATTTATCTCTTTTTTCTTCAATCAGATTACCTCCAACTAAACCAAGTCCACGTCCTCCAGCATGCTCTCAAACACACCGGCAACCGCTTCCAGCTCCTTGTCCTCGGAAACAATGGTAAATAAGCTCTCTTCCTCACCATCCTGAGACAGATCCTTTAAGATCAGCGCTTCCCCGTCTCCCTCTTCGCAGTCCGTCACCAGAATATAGTTAAAACCGCCTATTCTGGTCTGCTCCAAAACATAAAATTCAACCGGTTCTTCTCCCTCCGGCCTAAACAGTATCTTCTCCAACAGTCTCTTCCTTTCTCATGCTGCGTCTGTCCAGATATCCCTGCAATATCAGTGAGGCAGCGATCCTGTCCACATGTTCCTTGCGATGTTCTCTGCGGATGCCTGCTTCCATCATGATCTTGTCCGCAGCCACCGTAGTAAGTCTCTCGTCCCAAAAAGTAACGGGCAGTCCCGTCCTTCTCTCCAGTTTCTCCTTAAATTCCTGGGTCAGTTCCACCCGGACTCCCTCTGTGGCATTCATATGCTTGGGCAGCCCCAGCACAATCTCTCCCACTTCGTACTCCACGATCAACTCCTCGATTCTGGCGAGAGTCTGGCGCAGCTTATTCTCCTCCTTGCGGCGGATGATCTCTATTCCCTGGGCAGTAAGAAGCAAGGCATCGCTGATCGCCACCCCCACTGTCTTCGACCCAAAATCCAGGCCCATAATACGCATGGATCTCCTCCTTATTTGTCCCAACGGTTCTTCTTAATGTATTCTGTCAGAAGTTCCTCCACCAGCTCATCTCTCTCCACCTTCATGATCAGGCTTCTGGCTCCCTTATGGCTGGTGATGTAGGTGGGATCTCCGCTCATAATATACCCTACAATTTGATTTACCGGGTTGTATCCCTTTTCTGTCAATGCTTCATATACCGTAGCCAAAATCACTTTCACAACAGATTCAGGCTCTGTCTCCACCTTGAAGAATTGTGTGTTCTGTAAATTCTGCATAGTCTCTTCACATCCTTCTGTACATTCCTCTTATACTTCTTTTATCTTACTCCATCTTTGCCAAAAATTCAATCCAAACTATTGCAATTGAGTATCTCATCTGTCAGGAAATCCGTGACACGCACTCTTTTTAGGCAATTTTCCAAATCTTCTCCGGACCTTAGCGCCACTTTCACATAGTCATCCGTATGCCCGGTCCAAAAACGCTCTCCGCCAATCTCCTTGACCTCTTCAAACAGTACCTCAGCCTCTTTTCCTATGTAGTGACTCCGAAATTCCTTTGACTGCTCCCTTTCCATGGCAAGCAGGCGGTTGCTTCGCTTCGTCTTCACCTGATCCGGCACCTGACCTCCCATGGCTGCTGCTCTGGTTCCCTGCCGCTTCGAATACTTGAAAATGTGCATCTCGTAAAAACCTGTCTTTTCAAGAAAAGCACAAGTTTCCTCAAATTCCTCTTCTGTCTCTCCCGGAAATCCCACGATCACATCCGTGGTGATCGCCGGCAGTTCAAATGCACGGCGCAGATTCTTCACACTGTCATAGTATTCCCCCGGAGTATAGTGCCTATTCATCCTCTTTAAGGTTTCCCCGCACCCGCTCTGCAGCGACAGATGAAAATGAGGGCATACTTTGGAAAGTTTTCCAAGCCGCTGTGCATTTTCGGCAGTGACAATGCGGGGCTCTAAAGAACCAAGACGGATCCTGCAAAGTCCATCCACCTCATGGATCTGTTCCACCAGGTCGATCAGCTTACTATTCCCCCTGTAGTCGCTTCTTCCCTCTTCTCTGCGGACACGTGTGCTGATGCCCTGCTGCCAGACTTCATCTTCAAAATCAATCCCGTAGGAACTGATATGAATTCCGGTCAGAACGACTTCACGATATCCTGCTGCCACCAGCCCCCGGATCTCCTGAAGAATATCCTCGGCCTTGCGGCTCCGGACTCTGCCTCTGGCAAAAGGAATGATGCAATAGGAGCAAAACTGATTACAACCGTCCTGAATCTTGATATATGCTCTTGTGTGCTCCGCTGTATGCTTCAGCTGCATCTCCTCATAATCGCAGGTGCCGTTCACATCTATGATCGTAGTGTCATTTAGGGTTTTGGCCTGCTCCCGGACTGACCGATCCTCTCTTTCTGCCAGATACTCTTCCAGAATAGAGACCAGGTCTTTTTTCCGGTTATTGCCTATGGCAAGATCGATACTCTCGTCCTCCAAAGCCTTCACCCCGCCGGTCTGCACATAACATCCCACTGCCACCACAACCGCTTCCGGGTTCATGGACTTGGCGCGGTGCAGCATCTGCCGGCTCTTTCTGTCAGCTATATTCGTGACCGTACAGGTATTGACAATATAAACATCTGCCTTTTCCTCAAAAGCCACGATTCTGTAGCCTTTTTCCTCAAGCAGCTGCTGCATGACATCTATTTCATAAGAATTTACCTTACAGCCCAAATTGTGCAATGCTACTTTTTTCATAAAAACCTCAAATTTTTGTAACCTTTACTCATTGACTTTTACCCATTTTACCTTTAATATGTAAGCAGAAGATGACAAACATAAACAGGAGGTAACTTACAATGAAGACAGTTCAGATTTCTTTAAATTCGATTGACAAGGTAAAATCCTTCGTAAATGATATTACCAAATTCGACTATGATTTTGATTTGGTTTCCGGCAGATACGTGATCGACGCCAAGTCCATCATGGGTATCTTCTCCCTGGATCTCTCCAAGCCCATCGACCTGAACATCCATGCAGAAGGCAACGCCGACGAAATCCTCGACGTACTCAAGCCCTACATGATCTGATCCGGATCCACTCATACCAATGACAATACCGAACGTCTTAGAATCCTTCTGAGACGTTCTTTTATTTTTGCGGATTGGTCATAGCGCACCGCAGAAGTCCGGACAGCGTATGGTTTGCGAAGTGTCCGACCGGGAGAACGGATTTTTCTCCTTATATCCTGCGAAGACAAGACCTCTGGTTCGGATCGCCCCTGCTTACGGGCGCTCTGAACCGCCCTTTGGGGGCTTGGCGCAGCGTTCAGGATAACAGGAGAAAAATCCGTTCTCCCGGTCGGACACTTTGCTGATCATACGCGGTAGCCACTTCTGCGGGGCCCCCTATGATCTTACTCCACTACAATCACTTCGTCGGTCTCCAGGGCAGTCTGTACCAGCTGTTCGATCTGCTCGTCCAGATTGTGCTCGTGTCTGCGGATCACATTGAGATTGGGCTTGGTAACGGGATGCTTGGCCACAAAAATGGTACAGCAGTCCTCGAAGGGCTGGATCGAAGTCTCGTAGGTTCCGATCTTTTCAGAGACTTCCACGATCTCCTGCTTGTCAAAACCGATCAGAGGGCGATATACCGGCAGCTCACACACCTCGTTGGTAACTACCAAGGATGCCATGGTCTGGGATGCCACCTGACCGATGCTTTCTCCCGTAATCAGACCTAAGCATTCTGACTCCTTGGCAATATGCTCTGCGATACGCATCATATATCTGCGCATGATAATGGTAAGCTCCTCGTGAGGGCATTTTTCATAAATATACAGCTGAATATCTGTAAAGTTAATTACATGCAGGTTAATGGGGCCGGTGTATCGGGACACAATCCTGGCCAGATCCACCACCTTCTGCTTGGCTCTCTCACTGGTATAGGGCGGTGCATGGAAATATACCGCATCTATTTTTACACCTCTCTTGGAGATCATGTAACCGGCCACGGGAGAATCAATGCCGCCGGACAAAAGAAGCATCGCCTTGCCGCCGGTACCCACCGGCATTCCTCCCGGACCCGGAATAATTTCTGAATAAATATAAATCTTTTCCCTGATCTCCACATTCAGCATAATGTCCGGATTGTGGACATCCACCTTCATCTCCGGATATGCCTTAAGAATCGCTTCTCCCAGATCCATATTGATGGTCATGGAATCCTTGGGATAATTCTTGCGCGCACGCCTTGCCGCCACCTTAAAGGTCTTGTTTCGGTCGGGGTAAACGTCAGCAAGATAGCCGATCACGGTATCGCACAGTTTTTCAAAGCCTTCATCCTCCACGTGTACCACGGGACAGATGCCGGAAATACCAAACACTCTTTTCAGGCACTCCACCACTTCGTCAAAATCAAATTCACTCTGGGCATCCACATAAATACGTCCCTGGGTCTTATGAATCAGGAACTGCCCCTCACACTTCTTCAGTGCAAATTTAATCTGATGCACCAGTGCATCTTCAAATAAATATCGGTTTCTTCCTTTTATGCCGATCTCGGCATACTTGATCAAAAAAGCTGTAAACATAATTTTCCTCTTCTTTACTTTTCGGGGTCTTCGGAAAAGCTTCCCTTTCGACTCCCGTTATTTTCTGGTATATCTGCGCAGCATTGGGATCATATCATACATTTGTTCCAGGGTATAGATGATCTCCTCCTTTGTAGTAAACACGGAAAAGCTGAACCGGATGGTAGACGACAGCAGGTCTTTGTCTATTCCCATGGCTTTCAGAGTGGCTGAGGGCTGAGGCTTCCTTGCGGAACATGCACTGCCCGCCGACACATAGATGCCCTTATCCTCCAGTGCGTGAAGAAGAACCTCACTTCTGACTCCCGCAAAGGATACGCTCACAATATGCGGTGCCGTTCCCTCCACCTCACCGTTACACAGGCCGTTTACCTGAATACCGTCCAGCCTTTTCACCCCTTCAATAAACATAGTTTTCAGCTGATACAGATGCTTCACATCCTCGTCCATGTGTTCATACATCATTTCTGCTGCTTTGGCAAGCCCTGCTATGCCGGGTACGTTTTCCGTGCCGGAGCGCAGGTTCTGCTGCTGCCCGCCGCCAAAAAGAATAGGCTGTATTTTTACCTTGTCACTCACATACAAAAAACCTGCCCCCTTGGGACCATGAATCTTGTGCGCGCTGACAGAAAGCAGATCAATGTTCATTTTTTTCGGATAAATCTTACATTTTCCGAAGCCTTGAACCGCATCCACATGAAATAGCGTGTAAGGATTCATTCGCTTGATCATTGCTCCGGCTTCCTCTATAGGCTGTCTGGACCCCACCTCATTGTTGGTGTGCATGATGGATACCAGAATGGTCTGAGGTGTCATGGCTCTGTGCAGATCCTCCAGACAAATTCTGCCGCTCTTATCTACCGGCAGGTAAGTGACCTGATACCCCATGGTCTCCAGATGCTGCATGGTGTTCAAGATCGCAGGATGCTCAATCTGTGTGGTAATCAGATGCTTTCCTCTTCTGTTGTTGGCGAGGGCACAGCCGATCAGCGCCAGATTGTCTGATTCCGTTCCTCCTGAAGTAAACAAAATCTCTTTCTCATTTACTTTCAGAAGCTTAGCCAAGGTCTCTTTTGCATAGCGCACATAATTTTCGGCCGCCACACCCTTCATGTGAAGACTGGAGGGATTCCCGTAATCCTCACACATGATCCTTGTCATGAATTCCGCCACCTGCGGGTACACCCGCGTAGTCGCAGAATTATCAAGATATACTTCCATGAAATGCTTCTCCTCTTTCCTACAGACAAATCGTCCGCATTTCTTTTATATACTATTATATGCAGCTTTCTGTTTTCTGCGCTGTGGGGTGCCACCTTGCCGGGGGGGGCTGTGTCCTGCCGATTTCCCGGGTTCATACGCTCTGCCGGATTTATGCGCCTCGCCGGGCTGTTGTTTGTACAGCGGCACGCTCTCGCTCCGTGAAAAATCGCAACGGCCGCTAGGCTCGAAAATACCTCGCCAAGCGCCGGCGTTTTTCAAGGGCCTTTTATACAAACAATAGCCCGGCGAGGCCCATAAACCCGGCAGAACGCAGGCACACGGCAAATCAACAAGACACTGCCGCTCCACAAGGCGCAAGCACACGGCACAGATTACAGAAACTGCGATTTATTCTTCTAACTGATACATGATCCAGGACATGACGGTGAATCCGGCGGTCTCTGTGCGGAGGATTCGCTTTCCTAAGGTTACCGGTTCCACCCCGGACCCGATGGCCTGCTCTATCTCCGCTTCTTCAAATCCGCCTTCGGGGCCGATGAATACGGCAATATCCTGACCGGGCTTCAAAGCGCTGATCAGCTCTTTGGTCCGCTCC
This sequence comes from Acetatifactor sp., assembly GCA_045579545.1. Classification (GTDB taxonomy): domain Bacteria; phylum Bacillota; class Clostridia; order Lachnospirales; family Lachnospiraceae; genus Acetatifactor. The sequence goes on from JAZNMF010000130.1 coordinate 48,062, forward strand.
ATGCCCTCTGCGAGTTCATAAGGAATCATTTTTACATCCATGGAAGACGCTCTGGCAATGGCCTCCTTAAAGCTCATGACACTGCTGACTTTCGGCACGATCCGGCGCTTACTCTGTTTTGCGGCGGCTTCGGCAATTCCCTGCCAGCGGGCAATTTTAGAAGAAGCTTTTTTCTCTTCCAACTTCACCACACATCGCTTACAGGCCACGGGGATAATCTCGTAAACTCCCAGTTCCACGGCTTTTTGAATGATCAGTTCCATTTTGTCCGCCTTTGGCAAGCCCTGAAACAGGTATACTTTGGAAGACAGCTCCACGCCATCCTCCTTCACGAAGCGAAGCTCACAGACAACGCGGTCCTCCTCAATGGAAACAATCCCACACCGATATTCCTTGCCGTCAACTCCGTTGCTGACCGCAATCTCCTGGCCTGCCTTCATCCGCAGGACATTCTTAATATGATTCACATCTGAGCCAAGGATTGTTACCGACTTCCCGCAGATCTGACTCTCTTCCACAAAAAACTGATACATTTCACACTACTCCTGAAATTAATTTCGGTTCTTGATATATCATTCTCGCAGGTCTTGGGGGAATCCCGCAGGTTCTTTGGGTCTTGTTGCTGCAGAGTGGTATGTTCCTGCAAAAGGCCCTTGAAAAACGCCGGCGCTTAGCAAGAGGCGGAACCGCAGGTATTCGTCTCGCGCTTAGCGTCCGCTGCGATTTTTCACGGAGCGAGAGCGTGCCGCTGCAGGAATATACCACTCTGCAGCAACAAGACCCAAAGAACCTGCGGGATCCCTCCACAAGACCTGAAATTAATTCTTTCTGGCGGTCACGCTGACCCACTCGCCCTGATAGGTCACCTCAAGCACTTCCAGCCCTGCTGCCTTCACTGCGTCTACCACAGTCTGTTCTTTGTCATCAATGATACCGGAGGTAATATAAATGCCGCCCTTCTTCAACTGATGGCAGATCACAGGGGTCAGGGGCACCAGAACGTCTGCCAAGATATTTGCTACTACGATATCGTAGCACTCGTATCCCACTTTGTCCTGGATCTCTTTGTCCGTAATGATATTTCCTATCATCATATCAAACTTCTCCGGCGCGATCCCGTTGACTTCGCAGTTCTGGGCCACAGCCTCCACCGCACAAATATCCAGATCCGTGCCCACTGCGTGCTTTGCACCGAACATCAGGGAAAGAATGGCCAGAATACCGCTTCCCGTTCCCACATCCAGAAGTTCCGTGTCCGGTGTAATAAACTTGCGCAGCTGCCTGATGCACAGCTGTGTGGTTTCATGCATACCCGTACCGAATGCGGTTCCGGGATCAATATGCAGGACCATGCGGTCATTGTCCTTGGGGTCCACATCCTCCCAGGAAGGGATCACCAAAATGTCGTCAATGTAAAACTGGTGGAAATACTGCTTCCAGTTGTTGATCCAGTCAATATCCTCCGTCTCGTCCACGGTGATGGTGCCTTCTCCGATCTCCATGAAAAACCGCAGCTCTTCAAGCTCCTCTTCTACCTTTTTCATAACAGACTCTGCGTCGGTGGTCTCCCCCTGTACTTCCAGGGTACCGTCTTCTTTCATCTCCACAAAAAAGCTCAAATAAGCAATGCCGTCATCCTCCACAGTTTCCGGCAAAATATCCACAAACATCTGCTCCTTCTCCAGCGCCGTCAAAGGAATCTTGTCCTCGATCTGCGCGCCCTCCAGACCAATATCATACAGGGTACTGATAATGATATCCTCGGCCTCCGTTACGGTCTTTATCTTAAATTTCATCCACTTCATTTTTCGCTCTCCTTACAGATTCTCCTGCCATTCTTTTTCCCGAAAACCAACCAGAACCTTATCCTCTGTCACAAGGATCGGGCGTTTTACCAACATCCCGTCCCCGGAAAGCAGCTGATACTGCTCTTCTTCTGTCATACCGGGCAACCGGTCCTTCAGCTTCATCTCTTTATACAAAAGCCCGCTGGTATTAAAAAATTTCTTCAGCTCCACGCCGCTTCTTGCGTGCCAATCTTTCAATTCTTCGTAGGAGGGATTTTCCTCCTTAATATTCCGCACCTGTACCGCAATACCCTTCTCTTCCAGCCACTTCAGAGCCTTCTGACAGGTGGTGCACTTGGGGTAACATATAAACTGCGTCATAATTTCACCTCATCCATGCATGATTGCATACTTTCTCATTTATCAGTATACTACAAATTGGCCCGGAAGTACAATCTATTTATTTCTTTACACGTAAAAAAGCATATTTTGGCTAATCTTTCATTTCTGTATATTAGCCAAAATATGCCTATGTTTTTCTGAAGTTCTTTTCCTTAATAAAATCCTTAAATCCCCACTGGGGCATCTGTGTATAAATCTTCTATGTATTCCGGTGTTTCCTCAATCCCCAATGCCGGCAGGATATAGGAAAGCACCTGCTTCGTGAATACCTCTGTCCCCAGGGGCGTATAATAATGCACCGCATCGGAATGTGCTTCCTCCGGAAGCGCAGCCGCAGTTGCATAGAGGTCGTTGATCTGAAAGCCGTATTGGGAAACAACTTTTACCGCCGCTTCGTTATAGCGCTCAATCTCTTCATTGTAACGCTTGAAATCCGGCGACATCTTTTCGGACTGTACCGGGGTAGAAGTTGCAAAGATCACCTTCGCTTCCGGAAAAACCTTTTGAATGCGAGTACAGATGCGATCAATATAATAAGCGTACACCTCTATAGGTGTATGAGGCTCCTCCCCAAACAGACGCAGGCAATCCCAAAGTCCGGCATTCCAGTGAAGTACATCCACCGGTCCGCTTTCTACAAGTCCTTTGTACTCATGGATATAGCGCAGCACATAAGAGGCAAACCTGCAATTTTCTTCCGGAAAATATACTTTTGCAAGGTCTCTCAAAGATTCTCTCACCGACTTATCATAACCTGCACGAATAGAATCTCCCACCAAAAGCACATTTTTCATAATCTTTTCTCCTGTGGCGTCTTATTATTTGGCAAGGCTATCCGCCCAGAAGCAGGCGTTCTCCACCCACTTTGCAACACCGGCGTTCTCCCACTTCTCGTTGCCGCATCTGGTCACATGGTTGCCCAGTGCCATGCCGTGAGGGCCGTCGGGATAGATGTGGAGTTCAAAGGGCATTCCGGCATCCGCGTAAGCCTTGGCCAGAACCAGAGAATTTCGCACATCCACAATCTGGTCGTTAGCGGTATGCATGATGTAAGCAGGACAGGATCTCTCGTCCACATGCTTCTCCACGCTGCTCATCAGAAGGTTCTCTTTGGACGGGTTGTCCTCTCTCCAGAGATATCCCATACTGACGGTATGGGAGCACTCCTCCACACCGGAAACTACAGGGTAGCACAGCATCATGCCGGCCGGCTTATTGTAGCCGAAGGGCATATCGATCTCATCGTAAATCTCCTGCATGTGCCACATGGTTCCCAGGCAGCCGGCAAGATGGCCGCCGGCAGAAAAACCGGTGACAAATACCTGCTCAGGATCGATATGGTATTCCTCTGCATGGTCCTTGATATGTTTCATCGCCTTGGAAGCCTGGATCAGCTGGGTGGGAAATACCTTGTGCCCGGTGCCGTCCCCTGCTGTGTTATAGCTGAGAACAAAGGCATTGTAGCCATAGGGAAGAAAGGCCATGGCAATGGGCTCTCCCTCTCTGTCTCCTGCCAGACCCAGATAACCGCCGCCGGGGATGACCAGAATTGCTTTTCTTGTAAGATCCTTTATGGGATTCGCTATATAAGCGTCCAGATAAACTTTCTCATTATCTCCCAAATATATTCTTTCCACTTTCATTGTCAACTCTCCTTTTCAGCCTGATGATAACTACAGTCAGAGCAGCAATTTTTATTTAAAGAATTTCTTTTTCTTTCCTTTTCCGTCGCCGTTTTGGTCGTCCGGATTCTCTTTCGCTGCATTGAGAGAGTTGTCGGTCTCGGCATCAAACTGTCTCAGCAACTCTTTTGCCTCGTGGCTGAGCTTGTCGGGCACCTGTACCACCAGAGTCACATAGTGATCGCCTCTGACCTCGGGATTTCTCCAGGAAGGAACACCCTTTCCTCTCAGGCGGACTTTGGCATCCGTCTGGGTGCCGGGCTTCACCTCATAAATCACCTTGCCGTCAACTGTATCGATCATAATCTCACCGCCCAGAGCTGCCACTGCAAAGGACATAGGTACGGTAGAATAGATATTCATGTCCTGACGCTGGAAAATAGGATGTCGTCCCACTACAACCTCTACCTTCACGTCTCCTCTGGGTCCTCCGTTGACACCGGGATCTCCCAAACCGGGCATCAGAATTACCTGGCCGTTGTCAATACCGGCTCTGATCTTCACCGCATAGCGCTTGCTCTGGGTCACATAGCCGGTTCCACGGCAGTCGGAACATTTTTCCTTGATGATCTTGCCGGTTCCGTTACAGTCGGGACAGGGCTGCACGTTGCGCACCGTGCCAAAGAAGGACTGCTGGGTAAATACTACCTGACCTTTACCGCCACACTTCTGGCAGGTTTCCGGAGAGGTACCGGGCTTTGCTCCCGTGCCGGAACAAGTTTTACAGGGCTCTTTTACATTCAGCTCAATGGTTTTCTCGCATCCAAAAACAGCTTCCTCAAAACTGATGCGGACGCTTGTGTACAGCGTATTTCCCTTCATGGGGCCGTTATTTCGGCTGCGGCTTCTTCCACCGCCAAAGAAATCACCGAAAATATCGCCGAATATGTCACTGAAATCCGCGCCGCTGAAATCAAATCCGCCGGCACCTCCGGCGCCACCTTCAAACGCAGCATGGCCAAACTGATCATACTGACGTTTCTTCTCGGGATCGCTCAAAATGGCATATGCCTCAGAGGCTTCCTTGAATTTCTTCTCTGCCTCCGCATCTCCCGGATTCATATCAGGATGATATTTTTTAGCCAGTGCCCTGTAGGCTTTCTTGATTGCAGCTTCATCTGCGCTTTTATCTACACCGAGAACCTCGTAGTAGTCTCGCTTTTGTTCTGCCATAATATATCCTCGATTCTATCACCTTTTTATTCTCTAAACGCAAGATACACAGAGGAACTGAAAAGCCCCTCTGCGTTCTGCTGTTCCTGTTATATCTGATTAAACCTCGCGATAGTCTGCGTCGATTACATCATCCTCGGGACCTGCTCCCTGTCCTGCTGCGCCGCCCATGTCGGGGCCTGCTCCACCCTGAGCCTGCTGCATATTCTCATACATCTTGGTAAACAGGGACTGTGCGCTGGTCATCAGCTTCTCTTTGGCTGCCTTCAGTTCATCCAGATCGCTGTCGCTCATCTCCTGATCCTTAGTTCTCTCAAGAACAGCCTTTACAGCTTCCATGTCAGCCTGAACCTGAGTCTTGTCAGCCTCGGGGATCTTATCGCCCACTTCCTCCAGAGCCTTCTCGGTCTGGAATACGAAAGCGTCAGCATCATTTCTTGCCTCTACAGCCTCTTTTCTCTTCTTATCCTGTGCCTCGAACTCAGCGGCTTCTTTTACAGCCTTCTCGATCTCTGCATCGGACATGTTGGATCCTGCGGTGATGGTGATGTGCTGCTCCTTGCCGGTTCCCAGATCCTTAGCAGATACGTTTACAATACCGTTGGCATCGATATCGAAAGTAACCTCGATCTGAGGAACTCCGCGACGTGCAGGGGGGATACCATCCAAACGGAACTGTCCCAGAGACTTATTGTCTCTTGCAAACTGTCTCTCACCCTGTACTACGTTGATGTCTACTGCAGTCTGATTGTCAGCTGCGGTGGAGAAGATCTGGCTCTTCTTGGTAGGGATGGTGGTATTTCTCTCGATTAGTCTGGTAGCCACACCGCCCATGGTCTCGATGGACAGGGACAGAGGAGTTACATCCAGAAGCAGGATGTCGCCTGCGCCGGCATCGCCTGCCAGCTTACCGCCCTGTACGGAAGCACCGATTGCTACGCACTCGTCAGGGTTCAGGGACTTGCTGGGCTCCTTGCCGGTCAGCTGTCTTACCTTATCCTGTACAGCGGGGATACGTGTGGAACCACCTACCAACAATACCTGACCCAGATCAGCGTTGGTCAGCCCTGCGTCTCTCATAGCGTTCTGAACGGGGATCGCGGTTCTCTCTACCAGATCTCTGGTCAGATCGTCAAATTTTGCACGGCTTAAGTTCATGTCAAAGTGCTTAGGACCTTCAGCAGTTGCAGTGATGAAAGGAAGGTTGATGTTGGTGGTCATAGCGCTGGACAGCTCTTTCTTAGCCTTCTCAGCTGCTTCCTTCAATCTCTGCATAGCCATCTTGTCACCGGAGAGGTCTACGCCCTCTGCCTTCTTGAACTCTGCGATCATCCAGTCAATTACTTTATTGTCAAAGTCGTCACCGCCCAGACGGGTGTCACCGTTGGTAGCCAGTACTTCGATAACGCCGTCACCGATCTCGATGATGGATACGTCGAAGGTACCGCCGCCCAGGTCGTATACCATGATCTTCTGCTCTTTCTCGTTGTCAAGACCGTAAGCCAGAGCTGCTGCAGTAGGCTCGTTGATGATACGCTTTACTTCCAGACCTGCAATCTTACCTGCGTCCTTGGTAGCCTGACGCTGAGAGTCATTGAAGTATGCGGGAACTGTGATAACTGCCTCGGTAACCTTTTCGCCAAGGTAGCTCTCTGCATCTGCTTTCAGCTTCTGCAGGATCATAGCGGAAATCTGCTGGGGAGAATATTTCTTGCCATCGATGGTGCGGCCGTTGTCAGTACCCATATCTCTCTTGATAGAAGCGATGGTCTTCTCGGAGTTGGTAACTGCCTGGCGCTTTGCAGGCTCACCTACCAGTCTCTCGCCGGTCTTTGTAAAAGCTACTACGGAAGGTGTGGTTCTTGCGCCTTCTGCGTTAGCGATAACGGTGGGTTTACCACCTTCCATAACAGCTACACAGCTGTTGGTTGTACCTAAGTCAATACCGATAATTTTGCTCATGATTATGTCCTCCTGATATTAAATATTGTTATGATACTCTTTCAAATCTATGGTAAGTGTTATTCACTTACGACTGCTACCATGCTGTATCTTACCACACTGTCACGGTAGGTATAACCTTTCTGCAATTCCTGCGCCACGATTCCGGCCTCATATTCCTCACTCTGTACCTGCATCACCGCGTTGTGGAAGTTCGGATCAAATTCCTGGCCTACAGCCTCGATAGGCTTCACGCCGATCTTGTCAAGCTCTGTCATCATCTGCTTGTAAACCTGACTCATTCCCTTTACAAAGGCATCCTCCTGATCCTCCGGCTGTACGGTGGCAAAGCCTCTTTCAAAGTTGTCGATCACCGGCAGGATCTTCTCGATCACACTCCTGGCTCCGGTCTCAAACATGGCCTGCTTCTCTTTCTCGGTTCTTCTTCTGAAATTCTCAAACTCTGCCAGCTGACGCATGGCTTTGTCTTCCAGCTCCGCGATCTTCTGCTTATATTCATCGGATTTCTTATCCTGCTTCGCCTGCTTCTTGGCAGCCTTTTTCTCTGCGCGGCTTACAGGTTCTGCATCGTCCTGCGCTTCCTCTGCACCGGTCTCCTCAACTCCGTCAGCTCCTGCGATGGGATCGCCCGCATCTTCCTCAGCCTGAGATGCTGCATCTGCCTGCATTTCTTCGGCTTCTTTTACAGCCTCCTGCTCTATGGTTTGTTTCTCATTATCCGCCATAATTCTTTCCTTTCTCTATCCCTTTCCTTCACCGGCTTACCCTCGGCAATCCGAATCCGGCTTTTATCTGCTTTTATACAAATCGTCCAACTGGCTCTGCAGCGCCTTCAGCGTACCGATCACCTTGTCATAATCCATTCTCTTGGGACCGATAATGCCGATGGTGCCGCGCATACCTTCCTCCAGCTCGTAAGTGGCTGTCACAACACTGCAGTCCTTCATGCTGCTGATCGGCGTCTCATTACCGATGTAAACCTGGATGCCGGTGCTTTCCTCATCCGCCAGCCTCTCCTGCACCAGCCCGCTGAGCATCTGCTTCTCCTCAAAGGTGCTGATCAGCTCGCTGGCTTTCTGCTGGTCCGCCAGCTCCGGATACCGGAAAATATTGTTGGTACCGCTGGTGTAAATCCTCAGGTCTTCATCCGCCTTGATCGCCTCTGCCACCGCATCGATCACTTCGCTCACGATGTCACTGTGAATACCGGCCTGCTGCTTCATGGCAGCAATCATTCCAAGATTGATCTCCTGTATGGACAGCCCGTTCAAATGGGTGTTCAAAAGGATGTTCAGCTTGAGCAAAGTCTCATCGGACAGATCCTGCGCAACCGGAAGAATGTTGTTCTTGATCACATTGCCTTCCACCACGATAACCGCCAGGATCTGATTGGCATCCACTCTGGAAAGCTGTATGAACTTTACCTTGTTGTGGTGGGTCTGAGGTGCCGATATCATGGTGGCATAGTTAGTATTCTGTGCCAGCACCTTCGCTACCTGCTTCAGCAGAACTTCCATTTTGTCCTGCCGCTCCAGCAGCATCTCCTTCATTTCCACAACTTCCTTTTCCTTCTCCTGCATCATGGCATCCACATAAAAGCGGTACCCTTTATCGGAAGGAATTCTTCCTGCGGAGGTGTGGGGCTGAAGAATGTACCCCAGTTCCTCTAAGTCGGCCATCTCATTGCGGATGGTCGCGGAGCTCAAGTTCAGATCAGTATATTTGGAAATGGTTCTGCTGCCTACCGGTTCGCCCGTCTCCAGATAATTCCGGATAATGGCCTGCAATATCTTGGTTTTTCTCTCATCCAACTGCATCCCTGTCACTCCTTCTTTTGTTATTAGCACTCAAGCTAACCGAGTGCTAACACCTTCTGTACATAAAATATCACTTAGGGTATCTATTGTCAACAACTTTTCTAAAAATTAATTATAAAAGAATTATAAAGTTTCTTTTTATGGAAAACACCACATGCACCGCAGACAAGTATTTGCGCCTCCGTTCCGGGAACACTTTCTTCGGGCAGAGGC